>CAMDPA010000421.1 GCA_945903565.1 Devosia equisanguinis
AGCAGAACGTCAGCTTGTCGTACTTGGCCGCCAGCCTGTTGACGAGCTTGCGGGTGGCAGCCTCGGTGGTGTCGAACTCGCCGAGGAAGCGCTGCTCGCCGTTGCGGCCGGCCTCCGCGACCGATACGGCATTCTTCAATTTCGAGGTAACGATGCCAACGAAAGCTTCGCTATGATCACCCATGACTCACCCTCCTTGTGTGAGGCTCTGCCCGGCCAATCCGGGTAACCCTCGACCCCACATCGGGGGTGAGTCGCCTCGTTCGTGGAAGGGACATACAGTCTGGGTCGCGCTACGCTTGACCCAGCCTACGATGTACCTTTGAGGCCACTCCAGGGAGCCCCCGATGTCCTACGATCCCAACAACGTGTTCGCGAAGATCCTGCGCGGGGAAATACCGTCGACCAAGGTCTATGAGGACGCCGATACGCTGGCGTTCATGGACATCATGCCTCGCTGCGAGGGCCATGTGCTGGTAATTCCCAAGACGCCCGCGCGTAACCTGCTCGATGCGAGCCCAGCGCAACTCGCGGCGTGTCTCGTTACGGTGCAGAAGATCGCCAAGGCGCAAATGCAGGCGTTCGGGGCGGGCGGCATTACCATTCAGCAGTTCAACGAACCGGCCGGCGGTCAGGTTGTGTTCCACCTGCACTATCATGTGATGCCGCGACATGAGGGCCTGCCGCTGAAGCCGCATACTGGCAAGATGGCCGATGCCGGCGTGCTGGCGGCCAATGCCGCGAAGATCAAGGCCGCGCTGGGATAGGGAGTTGGCGCGGTGCAGCGATCTGGCTTAGGCTCGCAGGAACGATGCTTCGATGGGGGACGGCCAAGTCAGGCCGCGACGGCGATATGAGCAGGACCTTGGCCAACAGACTTCGTGCGCTGATGTGCACGATCCCGATGGGTGTCGCGCTGCTCTCAGTGGATGAGGCCGCCGCGCAGGCGCCGTTCTATGAGGGCAAGACGATCACGGTCGTGGTCAGCTACGCACCGGGCGGCGGGTACGACCTGTATTCGCGGTTGCTGTCGCGGCATCTGGGCAATCACGTTCCCGGCAAGCCGAGTGTAGTGGTGCAGAACATGCCGGGCGCGGCGGGCGTGGTGGCGACCAATCACGTCTACAATGCCGGGGCCAAGGACGGCACGGTGATTGCTGCCGTTGATCAGAACATCCCCATGTTTCAGCTCTTGGGAGGTGAGGGCGTGCGCTACGACGTGGCGCGCTTCAACTGGCTCGGCGTTGTCGCGGCGTCCAATGGCCTCGTGATGGCCTGGCATACCAGTGGCATCAACTCGATCGAGGACGCCAGGAAGCGTGTCGTGCAAATGGGTGCGACAGGAACCAACGACGATGCCTGGGTCTACGCCAAGGTGCTGAACGCCGCCGCCGGCACGCAGTTCAATCTCGTGCGTGGTTATCAGGGAACCAGTGCCGTCAACATCGCGATCGAGCGCGGCGAGGTCGAGGCGATGGGGCGGTCGAGCTATTACGGGTTCCTTGGCCAGAAGCCGGATTGGGTGCGGGAAAAGAAGGTCGTGTTCCTGGCTCAGCTCGGGTTCTCCAAGCAGGCCGAGCTCGGCGACGTGCCGCTGGTGCTCGACCTGATGAAAAACGAGGACGACCGGCAGATGGCAGCGCTGGTCAGCCTGCCGACGGCGATCGGCTACAGCCACTGGATGGCGGCCGACGTGCCGGCGGACCGGGTGAAGATCCTGCGCGATGGCTATGCCCGGACGGTGGCCGATGCGGCCTTCATCGCGGATGCAACAAAGCAGAACCTGCAGGTGATGCCAAAGTCCGCGGCGGAAGTGGAGGCCTTGATCATGCGGGCGACCGCGACACCGGAGGCCGTGCGCAAACGGACGGCGGCGACGCTGGAGTGGAAGTAGTCCTCGATGGCGCGTGAAGCCGCGAAGGGAAACGGATTGAAGGCAAAGCGGCGTGAGCGGGGACGTGCGTCCGATACGCTGGAATTGCTCACCGACGTTCTCGTCATCGGCGGCGGGCCGGCTGGCGCGTGGGCGGCGTTGACGGCACGGGCGAGCGGCTGTGAGGTCGTGCTGGCCGACAAGGGCTATCTGGGAACAAGTGGCGCGACGGCGCCCACCAACACCGAAACGTGGTGCGTGCCACCGGGCAAGGTGCGCGAGGATGCCGTTGCGCGGCACGATGCAAAGACCGGCGGCCATGCCGATACCCGCCACGTCGATCGCGTGCTCGATGCCGCGCATCGCGGGCTGACGACACTCGCTGACTGGCGCTATCCGTTTCCGCAACGGCCCGACGGTGGTCCGTATCTGGGGAACCTGCGCGGTCCCGATTACATGCGCTTCCTGCGCCGGCGGGTGATTGGCGCGGGCGTGCAGGTGCTCGATCATCATCCTGCGCTCGAGTTGCTGGCAGATGGCGACGGCGTTGGCGGTGCATGCGGTGTCGACCGGCAGAAGGGCAATGGCTGGAGCGCGCGCGCTTCGGCAGTGGTGCTGGCGACCGGTGGTTGCGCATTCGGGGAGCGATTTCTCGGTGCGACCGGCCTCACCGGCGACGGCTATCTGATGGCGGTGGAGGTGGGGGCGACGCTGTCGGGTATGGAGATGTCGTCGCAGTACGCGGCCGCGCTCGCCGGCAGCTCGCTCAACAAGGGGATGCCGTTCCGGTTTGCGACGTTCTATGACGCTCGCGGCCGGGAGTTGGGAGACCCAGGCGAGGACCGGCAGGTGTTCATCGCGAGCGCGATGGAGCATGGCCGCGTCTATGCCTGCCTCGACAAGGCTGGTCCTGAGGTGCGCGATTGGTTGCGGCGTGGCCAGCCAAACTGTCTGCTGCCGTTCGATCGCAGCGGTATCGATCCGTTCGCGGATCGGTTCGAGGTGACGTTGCGCTGCGAAGGGACCGTGCGCGGCGTCGGCGGAATACGCCTCGTTTCGGATGCATGTGAAACCGAGGTCGCGGGGCTGTTTGCTGCCGGCGATGTTGCCAGCCGGGAAGACCTGAATGGCGCGATAACGGGCGGCGGTGGGCCGAATGCCTCCTGGGCTATCGCGAGCGGATCGTGGGCAGGATCTGCGGCAGGCGGCTTTGCCAAACGGTTCCGCGCGGGGCGAGATTCGCGGCGTTTGGCCCGGGCCGGAGGGGCAGGGGTCAGGGCAGGTGGGGGGACAGGTGTGCGCCGGGGGGGGAGGGCATGTCGAATTTGCGGCCGAATTTGGAGCCGCGGCCCTGGTATTGGGAGCCGTACGCGACGAGTTGCTGCCGCTCGACCGGAACTTCTTCCGCACCGGCGAGGGACTGGCTCGCTCGCTATCTCGCCTCGACGCGCTGTGGGGTGTCGCGCGCGATCAGCTAGGCGGCGGTGCGGGAAAGTCGGGAAGCGCAATCGCGCGGGATCGCGAGGCGGCAGCCATGCTGGCGACAGGCCGTTGGGTGCTGGCCAGTGCGATCGAGCGCCGGGAGAGCCGCGGTATGGACCACCCATCAGGCGATCCGCTTGCTGCCCGGCGCATCCACGTGCGCGGGGTGGACCATGTCGAGATCGTTGGGTCAGACGTCGGCCGTAGCGCGCTGGGGAGCAGGCTCACGCCATGATCGAGGTCGTCTCCGACAGCCGCTGTACGGCCTGCAACATCTGCGTGCGGGTATGTCCGGCCAATGTGTTCGACATCGTGCCTGATGCGGTGCCGGTTATCGCCCGTCAGGATGACTGCCAGACCTGCTTCCTGTGCGAGATCTATTGTCCGGTCGATGCGCTCTACGTCGCGCCGCACGCGGAAGGACCGCTCGGGGTCATAGAAGCGGATGTCGAAGCCCGTGGGCTGTTTGGCAGCTACGCCCGCGCGCTCGGCTGGGACCGAGGACGCGCGGGCGGTGCAGAACAGGATACAACGCAGGAGCTGCGCGTTTCGCTCGACCGCGCCAAAAAAGTGTAGCCGAGCGATTGATCGCTTCTCAGCGCCAGCGGCGGTAATAACCACCGCGGCGAGGCCCGACGAAACCGGCGCGATACACCGGTGCCGCGCGGCGCACAACGACCCGGCGATAGACCGGCGCCGGGCGCCGGTAGACGTACGTCGGCTGCGCGTAGGCATAGGATGGGCCGTAGTATGCGCGCTGCGGATAGTAGGCAACGTGACGGCGCTTTTTGCGCAGGCTTGCGGCAACGATGCCGCCGATTACAGCGGCTGCCACGATACCGGCGACGAGACCGCCGTTGCCGCGCCGGGCTTCGGCTTCGGGCGCGCGGGTCATGGTGCCCATGGCGAACACCAGGGCGGCGATCATCACTGTCAGATACTTCATGGGATGCTCCCGATGCTAGCAAGCTAGCGAGACGTAGCCGTTGCAAACGTAACTCTGCAAGACATAGCGCGCGCAAGCAAATGCGCCAGATCAAGGTTGCAAGAAAGTGCGCAACTTTCCCTCTCCTGCGAAGAATCCGTTTTCACGATTCCGTGCCGAATGGGGCGCCTGCCTATTCAAGACTTGCCGGTTCAAGAAATGACAAGCGCGCGCCCTGGAGCAGGGAGCGCGCAATCATGGCTCGAGCGGTTTGCTTGCGACGCCAAGCGAAAGCTTGGCGTCAACCACCACGCTAGAGCGCTTTCCACTTGATGTGAATCAAAACAGTTACAGGGGATTCCCTCGGACGCGCAAATCAGATTCGGATTCCACCGGCAGCAACGGCGGGGATCGCGATGGCGAAGGGATACTCGAAAGATCTCAGGGTGCGGGCCGTCG
>CAMDPA010000422.1 GCA_945903565.1 Devosia equisanguinis
ACCAATGAAAGGTTTTCCTTGAGTGCGCCATATCGCCAATCCAGGCAACGCTGCCAGATAGTAGATAAACGTTGTTTGGACGAACACTAATGGAAATACGAAGGGAGCAGCGAAGCTGCCCATGATCAAGTATAGGAATACTCCAATGAACAATAGCTCAGGGAACAGGCTGAACCCAAATAACACAGCAAGAATGATCAGCAGTGGACGCAATACTCATTCCTTTCAAGCGCTTCCAGCCACGAGCCCGACTAAAAAATCATAGAATAGCGGGTGCTATGGTTAGATTAAGCAGAAGTCGTTGCAGATGCGAACTCACCCGACTTGATGAACCAAATCCTAACATCGCGGCGATTTCGATCGGCCTCCCCTCCTACTTCGAATCCCGATCGTAGCTTGCGAGCAGGTGATCGACCATGGCGGTGCCGCCGGCCCAATCGAACGTGCGGAACGAGTGGCCGGTCGTCACGAACCGTGCGCCGGCATAGAACATCTCGTACTGCGCGTGACGCGAGCCGAACTCCGAGCCGATCGCATCCCACGCTGCCTTCAGAACTTTCACCTTCTGGTCGGCATCCATGTTGGGCGAGCGCTGCGTCATCTGGATGATGCGCGCCAGCTCGGGGTCGGCCCAGTCCTCGACGGACGACGGCAGCATGATCAGCGAGCCACCGGCCAGATCACGGATCAGGTTGATCAGCTTGGGATAGAGATCCTGCGTCAGCACCTGCGCGGAATACAGCATGTGCCGGTTGGGGCACCACCACTCGCCCCAGTGATAGCCCGACGCCTCCATGCCCGACAGCATGCCGTCGACCATGCCGGAATTGGCGGCCAGCAGGCCAAGCTGTTCGCGCACGGAGGGAATGTTGGTGGTGCCGATGGCCTCGGTGATCTTGCGGGCGAGCGCGATCAGGAACTTGATCTTCACCGTCAGCCGGATCTGCGACTGGTAGTTCTGGAACACGTGACCGGGCGTGCCGTGGAACTGGTTGAAGCACATCTCGACGTTCTTGTGGACGAACATCCGCTCCCAGGGAACCTTGACGTTGTCGAAGTACATCAGCGCGTCGTTCTCGTCGAACCGCGACGACAGCGGGTTGTCGTAGATCGAGACGGCGTGCTCCTCGTAGGACTTGCGGGAGAGCACCTTGAGGCCCTTGGCGTTCATCGGCAGCGCGCACGAGAAGGCGAGGTTTTCCTCGCCGGCCTTGAGCGGTTGAAGGTTGGCGACGAACACCTCGTTGGCCATGATCGACGACGTGCCGAGCATCTTGGCGCCGCGGATGGTGACGCCCTCGCTGTCCTCGTCCACGACCTGGGCCACGAGATCGTCGACCTGGTCGCCCCAATCCTTCGATCGATCCGCCTGCGGATTGATGATCACGTAGGTGAGGAAGTGGTCCTGGCGCACGGCTTCGTCGACGTAGTTGGCGAACGCCTTGGCGCGCTTGGGATCGTACTTGTTCCACACGTCCATGCCGACGCGCTGGCCGATGAGGGCGGAGGCGAGGTGGTCGGGCGAGCGACCGAGGAAGCCGTAGCTGCAGGCGGCCCAGGCTTGCAGCGCCTTGCGGCGGCGGACCATCTCATCGAGGTTGCGCGGCAGCGACCACGCGCGGTTGACGCGTTTGGTGCCGCCTTCCGGCATGAACGTCATCAGCTCGACGTTCTCCGGCCGAGCCTGGAAATCGTAGAGGTCGGCGGCGGATTTGCAGGCGTTGCGAAAGGCGGGATGCGTCGTGACGTCGTCGACGCGCTTGCCGTTGAGGTAAACCTCGCGGCCGTCGCGCAACGAGGCAAGGTGCTGGGCACCGGTTTTGGCGGTGACGTTGGAAGCGGACATGGGAGGCTCCGGTCGATGTGGCGATGGCGTGATGGGGTCAGACCCCTGGTCGCTCGTGGCGTAAGTGCGGTTAGACGATTGGGCCAGAGGTCTGACCCCGTTTCCCCCGTTTGCCTAGACGAGGCCGTCCCGGCCCTTGATTTCGGAGGCCGCGATGCCGCCAATGCGGTGGTTGAGCTGGCCGCGATTGGCGTAGGCGCAGATGATCGCGAGTTCGTCGGGCAGCGGGGCGTCGGGCAGCATGATGGAGATGCCGTCGTAGTGCGAGCGCACGTACAGCGCGTCCTTGTGCGCCAACGGAATGTCGATCGTGGAGCCGGGCGCGGCACGCTTGGTGAAGGATGAGATCCACGCCTTGCCGCCGCCGGCCGCCTCGCGCATCACGTTGCCGAACACGGTCGTCAGCATCGCGGAGCCGTGCTGCTGCTCGCCGTTGAGGCCGATGATGGCGGCCTTGCCGTAGCTCTCGGCCTTCAGGTTGCCCAGAAGGGAGATCGCGAGCGACGTGATCTCGCGGCCGAGCGCTTCGCTGCGCTGGGTGAGCGGCGCGAGGTCGTCGACATACTTGCCCGCGTAGGGGTTGGCGATGATCGCGGCGACGGCCACCTTGCGCAGCGGCGGATTGGCGGAATGGCCGGCTTCGCCGCGCACTTCCTCGACGAAGCTCAAGACCTTGCGGACGTGCATGGCGTGCCTCCTGCGGCGACCGGCGCGCATATTCAAATGCGCAAACTCTCATTGATAATTACCTAAGTGACTTAGCTTTTCAAGCAATGGATTTAGTGCTACCCGATCATCATGTCCGCGAGCGCGGACGCGACCAGTGGGGAAAAGCGATCTTGGCGCGCGTGAAGTCATCGACCTTGGGGGAACGGCGCGGGCCTTTGCCCACGAAGCGTGGCGCACGGCCGCCCGCGTTGACGGTATCGCGACCGGAATTGCTGACCGGCGGCACCGACCGGCAGTTCCGCGCACTCGTGCATGGGCTTTTCAGCTTCCTCGCCTCGCACGAGGAAATCCGCGCCGGGCACGCGCGGCACATCGGGCTTGCCGGTGTCGAGTACACGGTGCTGATCTCGATCGCGCATCTGGCGCCGGACGGCGATGTCAGCGTGTCGGCGGTCGCGGCGCATTTGCGGCTGACGGGGGCGTTCATCACCACGGTCGTTCAGCGATTGCAGGCGCTCGGTCTCGTCGGCAAGCGGACCGACGCGAAGGACCGGCGGCGGGTCGTTCTGAGCGTCACGGCGGAAGGACGCGCGCGGCTGGAGCGACTGGCGCCAGTGCAGCGGCAGGTCAACGACGTCGAGTTCGGGTGCCTCAGCCGCGCCGAGTTCGCGAGCCTCGCCGATATGGTCGAACGGCTGATCGCCAGCGGCGAGCAGGCGGTGGCGCTGCAGCGGTATCTAGAAAAAGCGTAGGGCGGGCTGACGTTCGCATCGCTCAGGGAAATGGGCGACGCCGCGTGCGTGACGGCTCGACGACGAGAATCGCATTGGCTGCGTTGGCTGCCTCCGCTTCGAGCACTGCGATCAGCCGTGCAGACTTCTGGGCAACATCGAAGCCTGGCAATATCGGCCTGACAACTCCAGGTGGGAACATGCCGTCGCGAAAAGCCAAGGTGCCAAAATCGCTATCCTCACTCACGACGATGCGGTTTTTCGCAAGGGCCAACGCAATCACGACCCTGTCGCTCGCCCCGCGGCACACCTTTGCGACGAGCAAGACGTTGTGACCTGAAGCGACGAGGGCTGTGGCGAAGTCCGGGGAAAGGTTCTCGTCCATTAGCAATCGCACGGGCTATTCGGCCGCCAGAGGCGACTTGGCCACCATCGATCGGGCAAACTCGATTGCCGCCATCACCTGTTCCTTCGAAAGGTGCGGATACTCGCGAACGATGTCGTCGACCGAGCGGCCCTCACCCAGCCGTGTCAAAATCAGCTCGACGCTGATCCGGGTTCCCGTAATGACGGGCTTACCATTCAGGATCTCGGGATCGCTTGTGATGTGATTTGAGCTGGGCATACTGGCCGGTCGGATTTGCTGCGCAATACGTAGGTCAATAACACATGCAGCACTGGCGTAGAAGTATTTGGCGAAAACGTAGGGCGGGTAAGGCGCACCTCCGCGCCGCAACCCGCCGTGGGATTCACAACAGCTTCATCCGCTGAGAAATCGGCGGGTTGCGCGCTATGGCGCTTACCCGCCCTACGAAGTACCTACTCCGCCGCTTCTTTATCCAAGGCCATAGGCATCTTGGAGACGGGGCACTCGGCCCACAATTCGCACAGCGAGGCGACGAGGTGGTCCATGTCGGCGTCGGTGTGCTGGGGGCTGGGCGTCAGGCGCAGCCGCTCGGTGCCGCGCGGCACGGTGGGATAGTTGATCGGCTGCACGTAGATGCCGTAGCGCTCCAACAGCGTGTCGGACACCGCCTTGCAGCGCACGGGGTCGCCGACGAACACCGGCACGATGTGGGCCGGGTTATCCATCACCGGCAGGCCGGCGGCATGCAGGCGCTTCTTCAGGGTGCGCGCACGTTCCTGATGGCGGGCACGTTCGAGCTGGCTGACCTTGAGGTGGCGAATGCTGGCCAGCGCGCCGGCCGCGATCGCAGGCGCCAGCGAGGTCGTGAAGATGAAGCCGGCGGCATAGGAGCGGATCGCGTCGCAGCACGCGCTCGAGCCGGCGATGTAGCCGCCCATCACGCCGAAGCCCTTGGCAAGTGTGCCGTTGAAGATGTCGATGCGGTGCGCCTGGCCGTCGCGCTCGGCGATGCCGCCGCCGCGCGGGCCGTACATGCCGACGGAGTGGACTTCATCAATGTAGGTCAGCGCGCCGTACTTCTCGGCGAGATCGCAGATCTTCTCCACCGGCG
>CAMDPA010000423.1 GCA_945903565.1 Devosia equisanguinis
AAGGGCCACTTTGGCCTTGAAGTCCGGTGAGTGGTTCCGGCGTGTTCGCTTCGTCATTCTGGCTCCTGATTCGCACGCACAACCGTGCGCGCTGTCAGGCAGAGATTCCACTCATCGCACCGTCCGAAATTGTGGAGCCGTCTCTGTTCTTCGTGGATATGCTGCGCGATTGTTGTTGAATAGCCACGAACCCTAGTTAGGACTATGGAGCGCCAACCTTGGGGAGGCTTCCATGAAGCGACTTATCGCACTTTTCGTGCTCGTCCTGATGCTGTTCTACGTGGCTTGGCCCGGCTGGACCGGCTACCAGATCGCGACAGCGATCAAGGCAAAGGATGAGGCGACGCTCGATCGCAAGATCTCCTTCCCCGACGTGCGCGAGTCTCTGAAACCGGCCGCCACACAGAAGGTCGGTGAATTCTACGAGCAGTTGAAGCAACAGGTCGGTCCGCTCGGCGCGGCGATCGCCGGCAACATCAAGAGCGACGTCGGCGCGTCGATCGCAGATACCGCACTCAAAACGCTCGTTACCGCACCGAATTTGATCCGCGTCGTGAACGAAGGCGGCAGCCTCAAGCAGAATGCCGAACGCATTCTGCAGGAGCAGATCGGCAAGACCGGCGGCCTGCCAGGTCTTGGCGGGCTCGGCGGCAAGCCCGGTGGCAATGCGGCGGGCGGTGGCGGAATGCAGCTCCCCGGTGGCATTCAACTTCCCGGCGGTCTCGGCCAGATGGCTGGCAAGATGGGCATCCCGGGCCTCGGCGGCGGCGCCGCCAAACCCGAGGCGCCCCCAACGCCAGCCGCTGGTACACCGCCAGCGGGCGAAGCGCCGGCGTTCGGCCTGTCCAACATCAAGCGCTTCGGATTCCTTGGTCCACTCGCCTTTGAGATCGGCGTCGCCAAGGATGCCAAGGCGGTGGAGTCCGACGTCCTCGTCGAGATGCGCTTCGTCGGTGGCGACTGGCGCGTGGTTGGCGTGAAGCCGAAGATCTGACGCCCACGCCTATGGCGTTGCGACGTTGAGCATTGTCCAGTCGAGCAGATCGCTGGACATGCCACGACTTCGGACTATCTTCAGTCTGCGACGTTGGGGGATGATGTTGCGAGGGGTGGGCCATTGCGAACGCCATTTCGGGGTTTTCATGCGCTGATACTGGCGTTGATCGGCGCGCTGGCCTACCGGCTGCTGCTGTGGAGCCCTGATTGGGCGCAGGATCCCCACTACGGCCTCTATGTCTATCCCGCCATAACCGGTGCCCTATGGGGCTTGTTTTTCTATAGCCGCACGATTTCCGACAAGCTTCTCGAATGGCTCCCGCTGGTTCGGCGCATGTTCGCCGGCCACAAGCACATCGAGGGGGATTGGCCGCTCGTCGTGGTCAACGACAAGACGGGCCAACTCATCTACTATGGCTTCCTGGCGATCGGCTTCAAAGACGGCCAATACGACGTGAGCGGTCACGACTGGAACCCTGAAGGCACCCACGCCCTCAATTTCCAGTCGAAGCAGTCCTACCAGTCGCATCCGACGCTGCATTACTGGTACGAGCAGGGCGAGCGTGGCAGGCAGCGCGGTTACACGTTCATCGAGTTTTTTCCGCCCAGCCGCACACCGCTGCGGCAGACCGGCGTATTCCACGACCGTGAGCACCCGGACGTGCGGTTCTATGCGCGCAAGCTCAGGTATCGACGATTTCAGCGCCGCTTACTGGACATGGAGCCGCGCCGCCTCGCGGCCAAAGATTTCGCGGACGAGATCATGCTGCAGCTGCCCACGATGATCCGCACCAGCGTGGATGCGGATTGGGGTTGAGATGGTGTCAGACCCAGAGGGTCTGACACCTCTTCAATGTCACGCCGCCTTCTCGAGGCCCTTCTGCCATTTGCCCAGTGCGGCCATGCCATTCATCTTCGCGCGGTGTGAGAAGGCGCGCTGGCCGGCGGCCACGTTCTCGCTCTTGCCGCCCCACGCCTTGAGCGCGGCTGCCTGGAGCGCACGACCGTAGGAGAACGTCACGGCCCACGGCAGATTGCCGACCGCGTTCATCAGCGACAGATGCTCGGTAGCGGCTTCGTCGGACTGGCCGCCGGAAAGGAACGCGATGCCCGGAACTGCGCCCGGCACGGAGGCCCTGAGACAAGCTATCGTCTTCTCGGCGACTTCCTGGGCGGACGCCTGCTTGGGGCACTTCTGGCCCGCGATCACCATATTGGGCTTCAGCACGATGCCCTCGAGCTTGACGTTGGCTTCGTAAAGCTCGTTGAAGACGGCGTTCAAGACCGCACGCGTGACCTCGTCGCACTTGTCGATGTCATGCTTGGAGTACTCGCCATCCATCAGCACCTCGGGCTCGACGATCGGCACAATGCCCGCTTCCTGGCACAGCGCGGCATAGCGCGCGAGGCCATGCGCGTTGGCCTTGATGCAGTTCCACGTCGGGTAGCCGTCGGCTATCGCAATCACGCCGCGCCACTTGGCAAAGCGCGCGCCGAGCTTGTGGTACTCCGCCAGCCGCTCGCGCAGGCCGTCGAGGCCTTCCGTCACGGTTTCGATCTTCGCGGTCGGCCCCGCCAGCGCCTTAGCGCCGGTGTCGACCTTGATGCCGGCAATCGAGCCCGACGCCTTGATGACCTCGGCCAGCGGCGTGCCGTCCTTCGCCTTCTGCCGCAGCGTCTCGTCATAGAGGATGACACCGGAGATGTGGTTCTTCATCGCATCGGAGGCGCGAAACAGCATCTCGCGATAGTCCCGGCGGCTGTCAGCGGTGCTCTCGGTCTTGATCGAGTCGAAGCGCTTCTTGATCGTGCCGGTGCTTTCGTCGGCAGCCAGGATGCCCTTGCCGGGCGCGACCATGGCTTGGGCGATGTCCTCGATACGTTCGCTCATGTGCAGCTCTCCCATTTGAAATAAAATCGGGGCGGCCGATGGGCCACCCCGCGGTCGAATGACCAGGATCAGATCAGCTTGCCCATTGCCACGGCGGTGTCCGCCATGCGGTTGGAGAAGCCCCACTCGTTGTCGTACCAGGACAACACCCGCACCAGCTTGCCGTCCATCACCTTGGTCTGGTCCATGTGGAACACCGAGGAGCGGCTGTCGTGGTTGAAATCGCAGGACACGTTGGCTTCGTCGGTATAGCCCAGGATGCCCTTGAGCTGCTGGCCGGCCGCCGCCTTGATCGCGGCGTTGATCTCCTCCTTGGTCGTTTCGCGCTTTGAAACGAACTTGAAATCGACCACCGAAACGTTAGGCGTGGGTACGCGGATCGCGGAGCCGTCGAGGCGGCCATTCAGTTCCGGCAGCACGAGGCCGACGGCTTTGGCGGCACCGGTCGACGTCGGGATCATATTGAGGGCGGCGGCGCGCGCGCGATAGAGATCCTTGTGCATCGTATCGAGCGTCGGCTGATCGCCCGTGTACGAGTGAATCGTGGTCATGAACCCCTTGTCGATGCCGACGGCGTCGTGCAGCACCTTGGCGACCGGCGCCAGGCAGTTGGTGGTGCAGGAGGCGTTCGACACGACTATGTGGTTCTTGGTCAGCTTGTCATGATTGACGCCGTAGACAACCGTCAGATCGACGTCGTCGGCGGGCGCGGAGATGAGCACGCGCTTGGCGCCGGCGGTGATGTGGGCGGCAGCTTTCTCCCTGGTGGTGAAGATGCCCGTGCACTCCAGCGCGATGTCGACGCCCATGGCCTTGTGCGGCAGCTCTGCGGGGTTGCGGATGGCCGTCACCTTGATGGGGCCGAAGCCGACGTCGATGGTGTCGCCCTTGACCTTGATCTCGCCAGGAAAGCGGCCATGGACGCTATCGTAACGCAGCAGATGCGCGTTGGTCTCGACCGGGCCAAGATCGTTGATCGCGACCACCTCGATATCCTTGCGTCCAGACTCAACGATCGCCCGCAACACGTTGCGACCGATGCGGCCGAAGCCATTGATCGCGACCTTGACTGCCATCTCATCTCTCCGGGAAAGTAGCGGTTGAATTTGCGTCGCGCCCGCGCGCCGCGCATGGTCTCACCATGAACATCGTCACACCAATTGAGCACGAGCGCGCAAGTTGGATTTTGCCTCTTATTGTTGCGCTGCGTGACTGCTGTCAATCATGTCGCAGACCATAGCGCGAACATGCGCCAAGTTATAAACCTAGTTCGACATCGCACAACATGGTGAGTTGACGACGCAATCCGACTGTACTTAACGTCCACGGAGATTCCAGCCGAGCGCGAATCGAGGGCTTCGCTGGTGTGGTCGTTCGCAAATGGCCTAAACTCTTTGCGGCTAGGTTGTGCACGTCAGTTGCGAGGCAACAACCACACCAGAATCTTATTGCTGCTAGTGTTCTACAGTGCTTCGAAACACTGCTCAGCGGGGCCGCAGAGTAAGCTATGCTTCGAAGTAGGAACGCTAGAGCATTTTCCACCTGATCTGGGTCGATACCCGTATCCGGCGTGGCGAAAGTAGTTCGCGCACTCGTCGGGTGCAAACGTCTTGATGAGGCGGCCGATCAGCAGAGACGGCTCCACAATTTCGGACGGTGCGATGAGTGGAATCTCTGCCTGACAGCGCGCACGGTTGTGCGTGCGAATCAGGAGCCAGAATGACGAAGCGAACACGCCGGAACCACTCACCGGACTTCAAGGCCAAAGTGGCCCTTG
>CAMDPA010000424.1 GCA_945903565.1 Devosia equisanguinis
AGTGCGAGCATAAGGAGCACTACCTCTACAATTTCTGCCTGCGCGATGTGACGGTGCAGGGCTGTGGCGGCGACGGCTGCCGCATGATGGGCAACGTCTTCGAAGGCCAGGTGATCAACACCTATCTGCGCGACAACAAGAAGAACGGCATGACGCTGGGTCACGGCGCCCGCGCCGGCATTCTGTCGGCGATCCATGTCTTCGGCTGCGTGTTCGGGCAGAACGGCCAATATGGCGTCGCCATGGTCAATGGTTGCTACGACGCGGCCTATCATGGCTGCTACTTCCTGCTGAACGGCAAGCATGGCCTGGTCGCCTTGAACGGCTGCACCTTGTTGTCCAACTGCGGCTTTGAGAACAACCACGAAGCCGCCGCCGACTTCGACAAGGGCGGGCCGGGCATATGGCTGCAGGGTTTCGGCACGCTTATTGGGTGCACCGCCTATTCCATGTTCAAGCAGAAGCGGCTGATCGATACCTATGTCGTGGGCCAGTTCGCGATGATCGGATGCGCAGGCAGCGGCGACGCCGGTGCCAAGGGCGCCGGTCTCGCTCGCCTCGACGGCGAGAAGAAGGCGCGCGCGACCGTGATCGCGCCGAGCGGTACCGTGGAATACGTCAAGGATTTCGATGCCGTCGAGATTTCCGCCCGCGACGGTGGCGGCGTGCGCTTCGGCGCGCACTGGCAAAGTCCCAACCTCGCGCAGCTCGGCGCCTTTCGGCTGTGGATCGACGCCAAGGGCCGCTTACGGCTCAAGAACGGAGCGCCGACGTCGGACGAAGACGGCAGCGCGGTAGGCGACTGATCTCAGTTCTCGCCGTGTTTCCGGCCACGCCAGCAGCACCACCATGACGGCCAGCAAGGCGGCCGCGACCACCGCCGCCACTGCCTGTACTGTCATCTCGGGCGCTATGAATTCGCGCGTCATCCATGCTGCGGTGGCGGCAGCAAGAGCTGCGACCGCCGGCGGCGCGATGGCCCGCCAGGTGTCGGCCGCCGAGACCGGGCCGCGGCGCGTCGCGAGCCAGAAAGCTACGGGCAGGCGAATGAAGAGTCCGACGATCGCCAGCGAGGTCGCAACACCGATCGCACCCCAGGGCAGGCCGCTAACGATCGCAAGCAGGCAGAGGCCTGCGTCGATCAACGTAGCTCGCAGCATCTCCCCCGTCCGGTTCTGCGTGAGATAGAGGAGACCCATCGTCAACAGCACAGGGAGAAAGGTGGCCGATACGCTGAACGCGGCGGCCAAGGGCACGGCCGCCCGCCAGGCAGGCCCGAAAAGGATCTCGACCACCCAATCGGCCAGGACGGCAACCACGGCAAAGGCCGGCATGGTGAGCAAGCCAAGCTTTTGCACGATCTGGCGGAACATGGCGCGATAGCGCTCGGGCTGGTCGGCGAGCCGACTGAGCGCCGGCATGCCGGCGGCGTAGACCGGGGCGTTGATGGTGTTCACCGGCAGGAGCAACAGCCGCGAGGTGCGCTCATAGAGGCCAAGTACCGCCGGTCCCCATAGCCAGCCGATCAGAATCTGATCGAAGCTGCGTGCCAATGCGGTGGCGAGGCCACTGCCCGTCACCGACGCCCCGAAACGCAGCAGTTCCCGGACGCCTTGCGCTGGCGCGGGAAATGCCGGCCGCCAGCGGCAGACCACCCAGCTTCCCGCCAGCAGCATCGCCGGCGATACAAGTCGCTGGATCACAAGCGCCCAATAGCCCTCGCCGGCCAGGGCAAGCCCGATGGCCGCCACGAAGCCCGCGTAGTCCGCCGCTGTCTCAAGACCGGCAATGGCGGTGAATCGCATCTGCCGGCGCAGCAAGGCCCAGTGCTGCACCGTGAGGCCGCTTAGCGCGAAGCTCAGCGCCAGCCAGCGCGTGACGGGGCCGAGTTCGGGCTGGCCGTAGAACGACGCCAGCAATGGCGCGGCTAAGGCCAGACCTGCAGCCATCGACAGGCCGGCGACGGCGTTGATCCAGAACAACGTCGAGACCTGGGCGTGTGTGATCTCATTCTTCTGGATGGTCGCCGAAGAAAGCCCGAGTTCCTTCAGCAGATCGAGGACAAGCCCGACCGAGGCGACCATGGCGAGGAGGCCGAATGCTGAGGGTGGCAACAGGCGCGCCAGCACCACGAGTGTCGCCATCTGTCCCACAACGCGCACCGCTTGCGCGCCCAGGAGAACGGCACCGCCCCGGCGAGACCGACGGCTTATTTCGGCGACGAGATGGCCCGTCGCGAGTTCGGCCTCAGGCGACCGCACGTCGCTCCTGGGATGCGACATGATCGAGATACCAGCGGTAAGTGGCTTCGAGGCCGGCCTGCAGCGGCGTGTGCGCCTGCCAGCCGAGCGAGGCGGCGTAGGATGTGTCGACCATCTTGCGCGGCGCGCCGTCGGGGCGCGACGTGTCGTAGCGGACGCCGCCTTTATAGCCCACGACCTTGCAGATCAGGCTGACCAAGTCGCGAATCGGCACGTCCGAGCCGGGACCCAGATTGACAATCCCCTCGTCTGAATAGTTCTTCATGAGAAAGACCATCCCGTCGGCCGCATCGTCAACGAAAAGGAATTCGCGACGCACCGAGCCCGTCCCCCAGACTTCCACCGTCGGTGCGTTGGCGAGCTTGGCCTGGTGCGCTTTCACGATCAGCGCCGGCACGACATGGCTCTGCATCAGGTCGAAATTGTCACCTGGCCCATAGAGGTTGGTCGGCATCACCGAGACGAAATCGCAGCCATACTGGCGGCGGTACGCTTGTCCCAGCTTGATGCCGGCAATCTTGGCGATCGCGTACCATTGGTTGGTGGGCTCGAGCGGGCCGGTGAGCAGAGCCGACTCCGGAATTGGCTGCGGCGCCAGCCGCGGGTAGATGCAGGAGGAGCCGAGCAGCATCAGCTTTTCGACGCCGACGCGCCGCGACGCTTCGACGACGTTCGACTGGATCATCAGGTTGTCGTAGATGAACTCGGCCGGCCGGGTGTCGTTGGCATAGATGCCGCCGACCCTTGCTGCCGCCAGGAAAACCGCCTGCGGCTTGACCTCGCGCATCCATCGCTCGAGCTGGTCAGGCCGGCGCAGATCGACCGAGTCGCGGGGCGCGGCCACGACCTCGCAGCCTTCACCCTGCAGGCGTCGAACCAGGGCGCTGCCGACGAGGCCGCCGTGTCCGGCGACCCAGATCCGCTTATTGCGCAGCGTGTAGGAAGGGCTGATGGACATTGCGATTTCCCGTTCGGTTCAGGGCGACGCGGTCGGCTTCGACCATTTCCGCCACGAGTTGCTGGAAGGTTGTGCGGTGGCGCCAACCCAGTTTGGTGAGGGCTTTTGCCGGATCTCCCAGCAGCAGATCGACCTCTGTCGGTCGGCGATAGGCCGGATCTAGAGCCACGAGGATCTCGCCCGTCCGTCCGCAACAACCGTGCTCGTCTTCGCCTTCTCCGCGCCATTCGAGGTTGCGGCCGATGTGACCGAAGGCGAGTTCGACGAACTCGCGCACGGTGTGCATCTCGCCGGTGGCCAGCACATAGTCGTCCGGCGTCTCCTGCTGGAGGATCCGCCACATGCCTTCGACGTAGTCGCGGGCGTGACCCCAGTCGCGTTGGGCGTCGAGGTTGCCGAGATAGAGCCGTTCCTGGTAGCCGCGTTCAATCGCCGCCACGGCGCGCGTGATCTTGCGTGTAACGAATGTCTCGCCGCGGATCGGCGACTCATGGTTGAACAGGATGCCGTTGGAGGCGTGCATGCCGTAAGCCTCGCGGTAGTTCACCGTGATCCAGTAGGCATAGAGTTTGGCCACGGCGTAGGGACTGCGCGGATAGAACGGCGTCTGCTCGCGCTGCGGCGTCTCCTGCACCTTGCCGAACAGCTCGGAGGTCGATGCCTGATAGAACCGGACGCTGTTCTCCATGTGCAGGATGCGGATCGCCTCGAGCAAGCGCAGCGTGCCCAGCGCATCGGTGTTCGCGGTATACTCAGGTGATTCGAAGCTCACCTGCACATGGCTTTGGGCGGCGAGATTGTAGACCTCGGTCGGCTTCACCTCGTCGACCAACCGGATCAGGTTGGTCGACGAGGTCATGTCGCCGTAGTGGAGAAACAGCCGAACGTCGCTATCGTGGCGGTCCTGGTAGAGATAGTCGATGCGTCCGGTGTTGAGCGACGAGGAGCGTCGCTTGATGCCATGGACGACGTAGCCACGGCCGAGCAGGAAATCGGCGAGATACACGCCGTCCTGTCCGGTTATACCGGTGATGAGCGCGATCTTGTCGTTCGGCATGCTGGCGACCTTCCGTTCAGGAGAAGACAATTTGTTCGGCAACCCGGTCCCATGAATAGGCACCGAGCACGTGGCGTTGTCCGGCAATGGCCATGCGCTCGAGGCGTGCCGGATCGGAAAGGGCGCACAGGATCGCGGCTGCCAGCGCAGCGGGTTCGGCGCGATCGACCAGGAAGCCGTGGCGGCCGCCGTCGACCAGCTCGGGCAAGCCGTTGCGCGCCAGCCCCATGACCGGCGTGCGCGAAGCCATTGCCTCGAGATAGACCTGACCCCACGGATCGTTCAGCATCGGCTGCACCAGCAGCGTCGAGCTGCGGTAAAGGTCCTGCAGCTCGGACCACGGCAGGCGGGGCTGGAAGACGATGCCGGGTCGTGAACC
>CAMDPA010000425.1 GCA_945903565.1 Devosia equisanguinis
TTGGGTTTGCCGGTGCTCCGCACCGGCAAACCCAACCCATTGCCTCTCAGAAATTTGTCGAAGCACCGCTACGGATGCCGTCGAACTCACGCTGTTGCTTGCGCGCTTTCGACCAGCCTTCGCCGCTTTGAGCCGCCGGCGACGCCGCCGATTCATTCGCTTTCAATTCATCGCCCAGTGGCGCATAGGTGGCCCCCCCGGGAAGCCTCGACTGCTGTTCC
Organism: Devosia equisanguinis; assembly: GCA_945903565.1. Classification (GTDB taxonomy): domain Bacteria; phylum Pseudomonadota; class Alphaproteobacteria; order Rhizobiales; family Hyphomicrobiaceae; genus CAMDPA01. Next base: position 222 of record CAMDPA010000425.1, read on the forward strand.
CGCACGAAGGCCGCGTTCTGCTCGAATATGCGGTTGGCTTCGGCGGCGCGTCCGGCATCGCGCAAGCGAACCGCTTCTTGCCTCGCTTCACGCGATATCAGGGTCGCAACGTCCCGCATCACTTCGGGATTGATGCTCTTGTCGGATGTTTCGCGATCCCCTGTAAAACGCCCACGCGTGGTCGTGCTGACGGTCAGACGTTTCCCGTCCGCTGGATCGATGTAGGCGATCTCGATGCTGGCAATCGCACCGTCGTCTTGTGACGCTTGGGCAGCCAACTCCAGCTCGGCGAGCAGCACCTGTTCCACACCGCCGATCAGCGTACCAACCTTATAGACAATCCGCTCGCCGCGAATGTCTGCGTCGCGACCAAGTGACCGCATTGGGCGAACGCCCGGCCGCACTGTGATGATCACCTCCACCTGCTGCCCGATGACGCCAAGCGCATCGTTAAACTCGCGGGTCATGAAACCCGCTAGATCCGCGCTTTCCTGCACATAGGCGTGACTGCCGTCGGCACTGCGCGCGAGACCCGCCATCAGGTCCTCATTGTAGCCATTGCCGAGGCCGATGGTGGAAACGGTGATGCCTTCACTCGCCAACTCCCGCCCAAGGCTAACGAAATCGGCCGGCCTGGAAGGACCGACATTGGCAAGTCCATCCGATAGCAGAATGATCCGATTGACCCGATCGGGCGACTTGAATTTTCGGATTTCGTTGGCACCCGCCAGAAGCCCGGCATGAATAGCCGTCGAGCCACGTGGCGTCAGACGGGCGATCCGCTCCTTGATGTGACGCGGATCGGTGACTTTGGTCGCGGGCACATCGACTTCAACGCGGTCGTCGTAACTGACCACGGAAAGAATGTCGTTGCGGCCGAGACGATCGACCGCCATCTGCGCCGCACGCCGCGCGTTTTCCATGCGTGCGTCCGCGGACATGGACCCAGAGCGGTCGATGACAAGTGCAACATTCATCGGTGCACGGCGTGCTTCCGGCTTGCGCGCCCCGGCAATCGCGATGCGCAAATAAGTCTTCTGACTTTCACCGGCCATTAGCGCGTTGCGATCAAGCTCCGCTCTGACTTCGATCGGCAAGGGCGAGGTCGCCGCTGCTGAAGTGACGAGGCCGCCGCAACACCAAGCAGCGAGCGCTGCGTAGGGCAAGAGATAGCCCTTTGCTCTAAGTGATGACAACATCGTGGTATTTTCCTCCTGGATTACATCATTAACGGAATGACGTTTGTTCCAAGACGTGGCGCGATCGTGTGCGACCTGTGTTCCGCCTGCGTCGCAATTGCGGCAGCCGCGTGAAGGTCGCGATGGTGTGACAAACCCGCATCAAAACAGGGGTTGGATCAGCCGCGTACGATGTTCCAGGTGCCAATTCGATTAACAGGTCGCCCAGTCCTGTCATAAGCTCCAGCCGGTGCGCGCCTCCCTGCCGGGGCGCGTTTGCATGTCGGGGAGGATGATCAGTGCCAAGTTTCTTGATGACGAGTGGCATGACGAGAAGCTTGTCATGCATCGCTCGCTCATTGCCAGCCTGTCTTTTCATAGGGCACCTGGCGACCGCCCCCGCATCCGCGCAATCCCCCGCCCCCTTCTACGCCGGCAAGGAGATCCGCCTCGTCGTCGGCTTCGCGCCGGGCGGCGGCGCGGACACCTATGCGCGGCTGATATCCCAGCATCTCGGCCGGCACATCGAAGGCCGCCCGGAAGTCGTCGTCCAGCACATGCCGGGCGCCAATAGTCTGACAGCGGCCAATTGGATCTACGCCGTCGCGCCGAAGGACGGCACGGTCATCGGCTCGATCCATTCGACGGTCGCAATCGAGCCGATCTACGGCTCGGAGCGCGCGCGGTTCGATGTCGCCAAATTCACCTGGCTCGGCAGCGCCAGCACCGACTACGGCGTGATGCTGACCTGGGGCCCTTCCGCCACCAAATCGTGGCGCGATGCGCAATTGCGCGAAACACCGATGGGCGGCATGGGCCCGGGCGCCGCCGCAGACGTCGCCACCGCGATGGCCAACCGCTTCCTCGGCACGCAGTTCAAGGTCGTCTCCGGCTATCGCGGCACCAACGACATCGTGCTGGCGATGGAGCGCGGCGAAGTCGAAGGCATCGGCAGTTGGACGTGGAGCGCCCTCGCCGCCACGCGGCCGAACTGGATCGCGGAGAAAAAGGTCAACGTGCTGATGCAGGTCTCGATCGAGCCGCATCCGGAGCTGACGAAACAAGGCGTGCCCGCGATCCTCGATCTCGTCGCGAGTGATCGCGACCGCCTCGCAATCGAACTGGGTCTGGTGTTTCTGTCGGTCGGCCGCCCGTTCGTCGCCCCACCAGAAATGCCCCCCGAGCGCGTCGCCACATTGCGCGCCGCGTTCGCAGCCATGTTGAAGGACGCTGCCTTTCTCGACGAAGCAAAGAACCGCAAGATCGAAGTCGCCAACCCGAAAACCGGCGAAGAACTCGACCGCATGTTCCGCCGCCTGCTCGACACGCCCCGCCCCATCGTCGATCAAGTCGTGCAACTGCAGAATGGGACGAAGTAATCGGGCACAATCGTCGCAATCCAAAATCGCCACGCTTTAAATGGCGATTGGCGACATCCGGTTGAGGATTTCCCGCGCCACCGTGTAGGCCGTCGACATCGACGTCTTCGGATTGTCCGGTGACGGCTTACCGACGATCCGGATTTCCATATCGGCGCAGGCGGACGACAACGTGAACTCGTGCACGTTGCCGGGCGCGGCCGGGTCCGCGATTAAACGCACCATGGTGTGATCGAGACCAACGCTGGCGATCGCGATCGTCGCGGCGGAATTCGCGTTCTGCGGATAATCCCGCGCAGCAGCCCGTGCGGTGCCTTCGTAAAACACCGTCTCCGTCGTCACGTTATCGAGGTCGAGCAGCTTTTCCGCCGGCGTCCCCTTCCACGCCTTGGGCTGCTTGCGCGACGAATAGGTGATGCGCTCGATGCCCGACAGCCGCGCCGCCGACAACAGATCGATGCCACCGATTGCACCCGAGCACAGCACCAGCCGCGCACCGGAACGTTTCGCAGCCGCCTCGAGACCATTGCGCAAAGCGTCGTCCGTCAACGCACCAATCGAAACGACGAGCAGGTCGACGCCATTCGCCAGCACCTTCGTGCCGTACGCTTTCACCGCGGCATGACCGGCACACTCGACCACGAAATCGAACGGCTCCGCGAGGAACGCATCGCCATCGGTAAACACGTCCGTGCGCCGCGCAATGCGCGATCCGCAGCGGCTGGCGAGTTCCCGTGCACCATCCGCCACTTGCGGCAGCGTCAAGATCGACAACCGCTCGATCGGCTGCGCGATATTGCGTGCGAGCGCCTCGAGCATTGGCGCCGCAATCGCACCACTGCCGATCACACCGAGCGATTTGATGGTCATGGTAAGCCCCTGCGCCTAAACGAACCGAGAAACACCGCCGGAGATTTCCAGCGTCGCACCCGTAATATAACTCGCCGCCGGCGAGCCCAGAAACGCCACCGCGCGCGCCACCTCCTCGGGCTTGCCGAACCGCGCCAGCGGAATGTGCCGCGACTTCGCCTGCTCGACCAGCCAATCCTCGCGCGATTGCCCCGGCTTGCCCTGCGTCTCGAAGCGCCGATGCCATTGCCCCGATTCGATCACGCCGAGCACGATCGTGTTCACACGGATCTTCGGTGCGAACTCCGTGGCGAGCGATTTGAGCAGGCTCTGCACGCCCGCCCGTGCCGCCGACGTGCACACCATGTGCGGTTCCGGCTGCAGCGCCAGCAACGAGTTGACCCCGACGATCGAAGGCGCGGCACTCTTAGCCAGCACGGGCTGAAACGCGCGAATCGTATGGATTTGACCGAAGTACTTTTGCTCCAGCTCGCTCCACCACGCCTCATCGGTCGTATCGCTGAAACGCGACAGTCTTCCTTCGCCGGCATTGTTGACGAGCAGATCGAGCCCACCGAACGCCCCCGTCACGGCCTTGGCAAAACCGGCGACTTGATCGGCTTTGGTCACGTCGCAGGCGTACGCGACGAGGCGGCCCTTCCCATGCTTTCCTTCAAGCGTCGCCCGGGCAGCATCGAGCCGCTCGACATTGCGACCGCAGATCGCCACGCGTGCGCCTTCCGCGAGCAGCAGATCCGCACTCGCCAGACCGATGCCGGAAGTGCCACCGGTCACGACGGCCGATGTACCGGAAAGTCCCAGATCCATGCGCAAAGCTCCTGCTATTGGGTGCGCAAGGTGTCGACCAAATCGAGCACTAGAGCATTTTCCACCTGATCTGGGTCGCTACCCGTATCCGGCGTGGCGAAAGTAGTTCGCGCACTCGTCGGGTGCAAACGTCTTGATGAGGCGGCCGATCAGCTTCATCAGCGCCTTCACGGTGCGGGCCGCGCCCTTGCGCAG
>CAMDPA010000426.1 GCA_945903565.1 Devosia equisanguinis
CCGCACTCGAGCCTCGACGGCATGACGCCCGATCGGGCATACTTCGGACCACACTGCATCCTGCCGATCCGCTCGGCAGTCTAACCCCGGCAGAGCCTCCACTTATCGCAGCGGAAAATCTGTCCGAACAAGCGGGGCCACCTCAGTTCAGCGGCAGCTATGGAAAGGAGATCACTGTTGGAGATTTCGCTTTGGAAGCAGGGTTCGACTTGGCGTTGTGCCGCGGCTAATCCTTAGCGGAGTGGTTTTTGGCCAAGGGCCGAAAGCATGCGCACCGCCATCACCAACATCGGCACCATCGTCTCCGGCGACTGGACGGCGCCCTTCGTCGAAGGCGACACCATCGTCATGGCGGACGGCCGGATCGAGAGCGCGGGCACGGCATCGTCCGCAGCGGTCGAATCCTGCGACGTCGTCATTGATGCTGGCGGAACCACGGCGACGCCGGGCTTCATCGACAGAACCGCTCGACTGGGCCGGCGGCACCGCGATGGTCGATCATTTGCTCGCGAGCTATGGCAAGGATACGAAGTAAGGTTGGAGTCCGAGTTATTCCCTGCGCTGCAACAACGGTAGGCTGCCATGTTCCAATACTGGGCCGATGACACACGCGAATCCGTCGTCTTTTCGTTCCACCTGGTCTGGCTGTTCTACGAGGCGGTCCAGGGCGGCGCCGACACCAACGAGCTTTTCCATGCCGCGCGCAAGATCCGCGCCGGTAATTCGGAGGACTGGCACGCGGCCTTCGTGGAGCTCGGCGAACGCATCGAGGGCATTGCCGTGGCCGCCGAAAAGGCGGGCCACGACGTCACCGCCGGTCAAGCCTGGTGGCGCACCTTCACCTACTACCGCTCGGCCGAGCGCGTTTTGAAGGGCACCGACCCGCGCAAGCGGCCACTCTACGAGCGCACAGCCGCTGCCTTCTATAGGGGTATCGATCTCCAGCCGCACCCTTACGAGCGGATCGTGATCCCGTTCGACGGCCACAAGCTGGAGGGCATATTCCTGCCCCCGCGCAGCACGCGCCGGGGCACTCCGCCGCCGGTCATCATCTTCCCGACCGGGGCCGATGCGCTGCCGGAAGAGCAGCTCTTTCGCGGCGCCCAGGAAATGACGGCACGTGGCGCCGCCGTGCTGCTGTTCAACGGCCCGGGCCAGGGCAAGACGATCCGCGTTCAGGGCCTGCCGACCATTCCCGATTACGAGCGGGTGTTCACGGCCGCCGTCGACTATCTCCACACACGCAAGGATGTCGACCTCGATCGCATCGGTCTGATCGGCGGATCAATGGCGGGCTACTATGCGCCCCGCGCGGTCGCCTTCGAGCACCGCATCAAGGCGTGCGTGGTGTGGGGCGCACTCTACGACGTGCTGGCCGACCTCTACGATCCCTATCCGCCGCTGCACGAGCAGTTGCAGTGGATCACCGGCACGAAGTCCGATGCGGAGGCGCGCGCCTACCTCGCCGGCTTCAATCTGAAGGGCAAGCTCGCCAACATCCGTTGCCCGATGCTGGTGACGCACGGCGCGCGCGACCACATGGTGCCGGCGTCATCGGCCCACCGTCTGTTCGACGAGTTAAAAGTCAAGGACAAGACGTTGCGCATCTACGACGACGAGACCGGCGGTTCCGGTCATTGCAGCGTCGACAACTGGACCCAGGTGGTAGCGTTCCAGATCGACTGGATCCTGGACAAGCTCGGCTGACCCCATGCGCACCGCCATCACCAATATCGGCACCATCGTCTCGGGCGACTGGACGGCGCTGCTTGCTGCCAACGTCACTGCCATGGTGGATCACCTGCTGGCGAGCTGCGAAGTAAGGCGGTGTCTGTCGTATCGTATTGCCCACTTTCCACGTCGTTCGCGATGCGAGTAGCGGCTTGCAATATTGCAAAAAAGAGATAACATCGCACTCAACCAGGGCGCTTGAGGATGGCATGGACTGTCGTGTTCCTGGACGAGCGTGTGGAGCTCGAGATGGAGGAGCAGCCCGTCGACATACGTGCACGTTTCGACAGATTACGAGATCTGATTGCCGAGCACGGCCCGACGGGGCTGCCGCCCAAGCTTGCCAAACACATCGATGGCAAGCTGTGGGAATTGCGCATGAAAGGGAGGGACGGAGTTGCGCGAGCTTTCTATGTCACGGCTGAGCCGCGGCGCCTCCTGATCCTGCGCGTGTTCACGAAGAAGACGCAGAAGACGCCCAAACGCGAGATCGAGTTGGCCCAGGCAAGGGCGAAGGAGGTCATATGACCAAGGCAGGTAAAGCCACCCGCGAGCCCCCCCGCAAACCGCGCAAGATGATCCCGGTCGAGGAGGCGATTGCGCGCTGGCGTAAGAACCCCGCCTATAAGAAGGCATACGATGCCCTCGACGAAGAGTTCGCGCTCATCGCCGAGATCATCAAGGCACGCGCAAAGGCCGGCCTGACCCAGGCGGAACTCGCCAAACGCATGCAAACCACACAAGGGGCCATCGCCCGGTTGGAAAGCGGATCGGGGCTTCCCTCGACCCGGACGCTGAAGCGCTTCGCCGCTGCGACCGGCCATCGCCTGAAGATCAGCTTCGAACCCGTCGGATCCTGATCACATGCGCACCGCCATCACCAACATCGGCACCATCGTCTCGGGCGACTGGACGGCGCCCTTCGTCAAAGGCGACACCATCGTCATGGCGGACGGCCGGATCGAGAGCGTCGGCACGGCATCGTCCGCAGTGGTGGAGAGCTGCGACGTCGTGATCGACGCGGGCGGCACCACGGCTACGCCGGGCTTCATCGACAGCCACGTCCACATCACCTTCGGCGACTACACGCCGCGCCAGAAAACCGTCGGCTATCTCGAGAGCTATGTGCATGGCGGCGTGACGACGGCGATCTCAGCGTCCGAGGTGCACGTGCCTGGGCGTCCCAGCGATGCCGAAGGCGTCAAGGCGCTGGCGCTTGCCGCGCAACGCTGCTTTGCGAGCTACCGTCCCGGCGGCATGACCGTCCACGCCGGCTCGATATTGCTGGAGCCGTGCCTCACGGGCCAGGATCTCACCGAGGTCGCGCGCAAGGGCGTGTGGCTCGCCAAGGCCGGCTTCGGCGCGGTGAAGACCGCCTACGACTACGCGCCCCTCATTGCTGCCGCCAAGACCGCCGGCATGGTCACGACGATGCACACCGGCGGCTCCTCGATCCCCGGCTCGGGCGCGATCACCGGTGATCATCTACTCGCCGTGCTGCCCGACGTGTCGTTCCACATCAACGGCGGCCCGACCGCGATGCCCGATCGCGACTTCGAGCGCGTCATCAAGGAGACCGATATCGCGCTGCAGGTCTGCACGGCGGGCAATCTGCGCACCACGTTGCTGTGCGCGAAGCTGGCGCGCGAGCATGGGGCGTGGGGCCGCTTCATCATCGCCACCGACACGCCGACTGGCAGCGGGATCATGCCGCTGGGCATGCTCTACACGATGGCGCATCTGGCGAGCCTTGGCGGCATTGCGCCGGAACAAGCGGTATGCGCGGCGACCGGCAGCAACGCACGGGTTTATCGGCTGAACGCAGGCATCATCGCGCCGGGCAAGGACGCGGACGTCGTGCTGATCGATGCGCCGGACGGCGGCACCCAAACCACTGCGCTGGCCGCGATCAGGCACGGCGACATCGCCGCGATCGGCGCGGTGGTGTCAGGCGGCATTCCGCGCTTCGTCGGTCGCAGCCGCAACACGCCGGCCACCACCGCGAAGGTTCGCGTGGCCACGTGCAGCTTGCCGCAGGATTTCTCGGGCGCGGGGCATTAAGGTGTCTGACCCTCCGGGTCTGACACCAGACCGTCACCTTGATATTGCCGGTCGACCGTCCACGTCGCTAAGGCATCGCATGGTGTCAGACCCGGAGGGTCTGACACCTTCTCGACCAGGACGCGCCCATGACTTTCTCCCCCGCCGACTTCCGCAAGGCGCTCGGTCTGTTTCCGACCGGTGTCGCCATCGTGTCGGGCCGAACGCCGGATGGGCAGCTCCTCGGCATGACCGTGTCTTCGTTCAACTCCGTCTCGCTCGATCCCCCGCTCGTGCTGTTCTCGGTTGCCCGCAGTGCTGCGAGCTACGCCGCCTGGGAAGCGATCCCCAGGTACGGCATCAGCGTTCTCGCCCGCTCGCAGGACGATTTGTCGACGCGCTTTTCCAAGAGCCAAGCCGACAAGTGGGCGCTGGTTCGTCCGATTGACGGTCAGCACGGGGTGCCGCTGATACCCGGCGCGCTGGTCGGATTCGAATGCGAGCGTTATGCCGTACACGATGGCGGTGACCACGCGATCTTCGTCGGTAAAGTGCTCAGCCTCAATGCGGTCTCGACGCCCGCCGCCGAGCCGCTGGTGTTCTATGCGGGCCGGTACGCGGGGATCCGGCGCACGGAATACGTCGAGGCCGAGATGGACGGCATGCTGCTGCACGGCTGGTGAGCGTCCGCGCTGACACCCGATTTCGCAGGGGAATCGCTCGAAGATGATCAGCCCACGCCATAGAGGATGTCCTTGAGATAGCCGGTATTCCAGCCGGCTCGTTTGCGGCGGAGCTTGAGGCTCGACTTGGTTCTCGTGGTGGCCATCAGGTTCATCGCGATGTGGTTGCAAA
>CAMDPA010000427.1 GCA_945903565.1 Devosia equisanguinis
GACGGCTTCCCATCTTTGCCGAATGGCTTGTCTGTCGATCATGCAACGGCGTACGACTGTTCGCCGGGACAAGGAATCCCGCGCTGCCGAGTCACACGGTCGCACGCACACAGATCACGATTCAGCTTTTTTGCGATCCGTCCTAAGCTTGTCCGCATCGTATTGCTCCCGTCTGGCTTTGCTCCCGCAGCTCTCGACTCGCGCCTTACCCCACCAATTTGCGCGTCGTCGGCGCGAACAGGTCGTCGATCGCGACCGGCTTGGTGATGATGCCTTGGCTCAGCGCGTGGCGCATCAGTTCCTCGATCACGCGGCGGTTGGGCTCGATGCCGTAGGGCAAGGGATCGCCGCCGGCTTCGATCACCTTGAGATGCACCTTGTCGACCGCGGTCGGCTTCTCGATCTTACCGGCCTTGAGTTGGGCGACGTAGAGGCGCTTGGCTTCGGCGAACGCATTGAACGCGTCGGCGGCGAGGTCTGGGTACTTCGTAAGCAGATCGTCGCGGATCACCACGAGGTGGTTGATGGGATAGTGGCCATTCGCCTTGTAGGCGGCCAGGCCCGCCTCCAGCGCGTTGGGGATCAGCGGCTTGATATCGGCGTGCTCGATATCGAGACCGATCGCGGCGACCAGTTCGCCCGAGACGAGCATCTCGTCCATTTTCTTGCCGGCGCCGATCGGCACTACGTTCTGTGGCGGCTTGTACTCGGCGACGTGCTCGTCGCCCGACAGCACCCAGGTAATCTTCTTCAAGTCGACGCCGTGCTCGGCTTCCAGCACGCCGCGCGCCCACACGCCGGTCGTCACGGTGTAGCCGCGGTTGACGCCGACGCGTTTGCCTTCCAGGTCTTTCGGCGAGGCGATGCCGGCCTTGGTGTTGACCAGGATCGCGCCGTGATGGAACTGGCGCACGATCGGCACGGGGATCGCCGTCATCGGCTTGCCGTGCGCTTTGGCGCAGATATAGGTCGTGATCGCCATCTCGCAGATGTCGAACTCGCTTGCCCGCACCTGACGGCGAAACGCGGCGATCAGCGGGTCGACCTCGATGAACTCCGGCTCGAACGTTTTCGGCTTCACCGTGCCGTTCTTGAAGGCGGCGTTGTTGCCTTGCGTGCGGGTGACGACTTTGAGCGTGGGTCCGGTCATGGCGGGGGCTTTCGTTGAGGGGGCGTGTTCGTGCCGGCAGTCTACGCCGAAGCCACAAAGGCCGTCGAGGGAGCCAAAGCCTTGCACAGGTAAGTTAGATGCGGCTCAATCCGGCCGGCAACTCGATCGCCTTGAGGCTCGCGGCAATCGCGCTGCGCCATTTCGGTCCGCGACGGCGGGCGGCCGCCAGCGCCTCTTCGAGTGCGCCGAGATTGCGCACCATCGCAAAGGCCGCGAACAATTCCTCGACCTGGCGCAAATCCTTCTGGCGCTTTGCCGCTCCCGGCCCGCGCTCATTGGCGACAATGAGTTTATGGACGGCATACCGCGCGGGATCGGGGACGCGAACACGCACACCACCATTGTAGAGCGCCACCGCCCAGACCGGCTCTTCGAGCAGGTAGTCGAGGAAATGCAGAGGCTGCGCCGCACAACCAAGACCGGCAATCGGTATCGGCGTATTTGTCCGGCGCATCGTCGTCAGCAATTCGACGCTGAAGCCGTCCGCCGACTGGAACGCAAGGGGAAGTCTGTGGTCCGTGTGGAACTTCGGCCGATAGCTCGGATCGGCCCGCATCAGCGTTTCGCCGATGTCGCCACTATCCTTACTTGCCCGTAGTGCCAACTCGGTCAGTCCGAGATCGGCATCCTGCGTCTGCAGGGCGCTCGCCGAAAGATAAGCGCCGACGATACAAGGATAGAGCTGAAACGCTGCCGTTCCGACGAGCACGGCGCCGTGCCGAAACAGTCCGGCATTGGCGAGCACCTCGAACACGCGCCCGATTGCCAGGGAAGGTGCGGGAATTCTTGCGGACTTCAGGGCGGTAACACTCGTCCTGCGGATTTTTGCCAGCGCGGCGGCCCGGCGCACGTTCTCGATTTCGCGGATCGTCGCGGGGTCGCTCAGCGGACCGAGATAGCGTTGCGCTTTGCCCGCGCCATCCTTCTCGATCGAGTAGACGTGAACGGAGCCCTTGATCCTGCGGCGGGAGATCGTACCCGCGCGCACCGGCACGTCCTCCATCGATTGGACGAGGTCGGCGTAGATCGTCTGCATCTGGAGCGATATGGGCTGCATCGAGAGGCGTTATACTACAAAATAGGAAAAATAGTATAACTCTGTTTGGATCGCACGCCAGCGGTTCGTCCGAGGCTCCCTCAGCACCCGCAATCCATCTGGGCGTTGTCGTCCACCACGAGAGCGGGGCGATACCACAATGGCGGCAGGTCGGCGTCGACCACCTCGACGGCCTTCTTGAACACCTTGTAGTGGTGCCGCGTGCCGTCCGCGATCCAGAACGCGATCACGGTTTCGAGTGGCGGGCAACCGGGCAGCCGGCAGGTGATTTCGGTGACGAGCACGGCGTCGCTCGCGGCGAGCTTGAAGCGCGCGCGCGTCCAGCCCTCGATGGCCTCGAAGGCTGCAAGTTGCGCCGGGTTTTTCTTGAAGGTTCCGAACATGGGGTGACGCCGTAGGGTGCAATAGGCGGAGCCGTATTGCACCGTTTCAAGCGCAGCCGGTGCAATACGCGCTGTCTTGGCGGAGCCAAGTTTCGCTAGGACGCTATTGCACCCTACGCCCCAACCGGGTCAACCATGCTTGACCCGCCCGCACCGTCGCGTTAGGTGCCGATGAAACAAGATTTCAAGGAGACGCCCCGTGGCAGAAAAAGTGCTGGCCGCCGTCCGTACGGCTGCGAACAAGACCGAGATCCGCGAGTATCCGATGCCGGACGTGCCGTCCGACGCGGCGCTGCTCAAGATGGAGGTTGCCGGCATCTGCGGCACGGACGTGCGCCTCTACCAGGAGCCGCCGAACAACAAGCCCACCATCATGGGCCACGAGAACATCGGCTATATCGCCAAGTGCGGGGCGGAGTTCACGCGCCGCAAGGGATTCAAGGAGGGCGATCTCGTTTTCCTCGAGCACTACGTGATGTGCGGCAAGTGCGAGTGGTGCCACAAGGGCGAATACCGCCATTGCGAGAACACCAACTGGCGCACCAACCCGGACGCGATCCGCTACGGCTACACGAGCGACGAGAAGGCGCCGCATCTGTGGGGCGGCTTCGCGCAGTACGTCTATATGCCCTGGAATGCGGTGCTGCATCACGTGCCCAAGGGCGTGTCGCCCAAGCTCGCCGGCATCGTCACGCCGATGGCCAACGGCGTCGAGTGGAGTTTGTTCGACGGTCAGGTCGGCTACAACTCGGTGGTGCTGATTCAGGGACCGGGACAGCAGGGGCTGTCGCAGACCGTGATCTGCAAGCAGGCGGGCGCTGCCTGCATCATCGTGACGGGCACATCGAAGGACAAGGCGCGCCTCGCGGTCGCCAAGAAGCTCGGCGCGGACTATGTGATCAACGTCAACGAGGAAGACCCGCTGCAGCGGATCATGGAGATCACCGGCGGCAAGGGCGTCGACGTTTCTCTCGATTGCTCGTCGGGCGCGGGCGCGATCCCGATGCTGCTCGCGATCGAGGCGTTGAAGCGCAAGGGCGGCATCATCGTCGCGCAGGGTGAGATGCCGAACTTCCCGAACTTCCCGCTGGAGAAGTTCTGCATCAAGTGGATCACCATGAAGAGCGCGCGTGGCCACTCCTACCGCTCGTGCGAGCTTGCGTTGCAGCAGTTGGCCTCGAAGCGGTTCCCGATCGACCTCATCTGCACCCACGAGTTCGGCCTGAAGGACGTCGACCTCGCGATCCGCTCCGTCGGCAATCTCGCCGGCGGCATCCCGGACGTGATCCACGCCTCGCTGATGCCGTGGCAGTGATGGGGCGGGTTGAACCAAGGGATGGCAGAGCCGATTGCAAATGCTGTCCTGACGGTGCACGCCAGGGAAGAAATGGTTCGGCGGGGTATCGATGAGACCGCAGTGATCCAAGTCTTGACGGCGCCTGAGCAGCGACTGCCTGTCCGGGAAGGGCGCGATGTGTTACAAGCTCGGATCTACATTGAGGGGAAGGCCTATCTGATAAGGGTATTTGTCGATGTCGATCGGGATCCGCCGGAAGTCGTAACGGCGTATCGCACGAGTAAGATCGACAAATACTGGAGTGCCAATCAATGAAGGCAACTTACGATCAAAGAACCGATACGCTTACTTTGATCTTGAAAGTGGGTGCCACCGTCGTGGAAAGCGACGAGGACAAGCCCGGCGTCATTCTCGACTATGACGCTGAGGGACATCTCGTATCGCTCGAAGTGCTTGATGCGTCAAAGCGCGTAAGCCAGGCTGACCGGATCGAGCTGGAGACGGTTGGATAGAGCTTTGTCCGTTGGGGCAGGCGACGCTCCTGCTGGTGCATCGCTGACCCAACTTAGGACAGATCGCAGAATAACCGCTACGAGTTCCCCGGTCTACGTGGGCTGATTGTATAGTTCCATTCGGGATGGAAGTCATCGCCGACAAGCTTGACCGCCGCCAACTCGGCTTTGCTGACCTTGATGCCTTTCTCATAGGTTC
>CAMDPA010000428.1 GCA_945903565.1 Devosia equisanguinis
CTGCGCAAGGGCGCGGCCCGCACCGTGAAGGCGCTGATGAAGCTGATCGGCCGCCTCATCAAGACGTTTGCACCCGACGAGTGCGCGAACTACTTTCGCCACGCCGGATACGGGTAGCGACCCAGATCAGGTGGAAAATGCTCTAGCCACATCCAATGAGAATCGGCTGCCACACTTGCATGGGAGTATTTCTTGAAGTTCCTAAGGAGATGCTTCTCGAGATGTGCATCTCCATTCCTATTTAGAGAGGTAGTTAAAGAATATCTGGAATCAGGCAGCCCACGGTAGACGAAAGACGATCTGTGTCGTTGAAGACCCGCCGCCCAGTCCTTGTGGTAGAGAAATCCAGTAAGCTCCTCCCATGACCGAGCGACCATTTCTATCGATTGAGACATGCCAACCTCCCGGAACAACAAAAAGACCTTGGATATTCGGCAATTACACGCACTTATTCTGAACAGTTCTTCTTCGCCAAATCGCCCCCATTTATGCTATCGCGCCGATGCCAATCAGTTCTGCGACAGCAAGGTCGGAAGCCGAGTTGCCTGGTCACTTCTCTCCACTCAACAACTGTCGGCTATGGTATCGATCAGCGGTCGTAAGACAAGGCCGTGGTAGATTCTGTCCCCAAGGCAGCTTCTGGCCGATCGCGTCGACCCGCCAGTGTCGGCTTTCGGTTCACCGCGACCGGCGTGGCAGATCCGAAGAGCCGGCGCGCTCCCATGCGTTCTCCGATAGTGGGGCGCTTTTTACCGTCCACAGCCGCATCGCAACAAAAACCCCGGAGCGGATGCTCCGGGGTTCCTTGCAATTACTCGTGTCGAAGACGAAGCATCAAACCGAGTAATACATGTCGAACTCGACCGGGTGCGGGGTCATCTCGTAGCGCATCACTTCGGCCATGCGCAGCTCGATGTAGGCGTCGATCATGTCGTCGGTGAACACGCCGCCGGCCTTCAGAAAGCCGCGGTCCTTGTCGAGGCTTTCCATCGCCTCGCGAAGCGAACCGCACACTGTCGGGATCTTCGACAGCTCTGCCGGGGGCAGGTCGTACAGGTTCTTGTCCATCGGGTCGCCCGGATGGATTTTGTTGGTGATGCCGTCCATGCCGGCCATCAGCATCGCGGCGAAGCCGAGATACGGGTTGGCGGCGGGGTCGGGGAAGCGAACCTCGACGCGCTTGGCCTTCGGGCTCGTCGTGTAGGGGATGCGGCACGACGCGGAACGGTTGCGCGCGGAGTAAGCGAGCAGCACGGGGGCCTCGTAGCCCGGCACCAGACGCTTGTAGGAGTTGGTGGTCGGGTTGGTGAAGGCGTTGATTGCCTTGGCGTGCTTCAGGATGCCGCCGATGTAGAACAGGCAGGTGTCCGAGAGGTCGGCATACTTGTTGCCGGCGAACACCGGCTTGCCGTCCTTCCAGATCGACTGGTGCACGTGCATGCCCGAGCCGTTGTCGCCGAACACGGGTTTCGGCATGAAGGTGACGGTCTTGCCGTAGGCCTGCGCGACGTTGTGGCAGACGTACTTATAGATCTGCATGCCGTCGGCCATCTTCAGCAGCGGGCCGAACTTCACGCCGAGCTCGTGCTGGGCGGAGGCGACTTCGTGGTGATGCTTCTCGACGACGACGCCCATCTCGGCCAGCACCGAGAGCATCTCGGAGCGGATGTCCTGGCAGCTGTCGACCGGCGGCACCGGGAAGTAGCCGCCCTTGGTGCGCGGACGATGGCCGAGGTTGCCCATCTCATACTCGGTGCCGGTGTTCGACGGCAGCTCGGACGAGTCGAGCTTGAAACCTGTGTTGAAGGGATCGGACGTGAAGCGCACGTCGTCGAAGATGAAGAACTCGGCTTCCGGGCCGACGAAGATGGTGTCGCCCACGCCGGTCGACTTCATGTAGGCTTCGGCGCGCTTGGCGATGGCGCGGGGATCGCGCTCGTACAGCTCGCCCGTCGAGGGCTCGAGCACGTCGCAGAAAATCGCGAGCGTGGTCTGCGCGAAGAACGGATCCATGTGCGCGGAGCCGGCATCCGGCATCAGCAGCATGTCGGAGGCTTCGATGCCCTTCCAACCGGCGATCGAGGAGCCGTCGAACGCGTAGCCATCGGCGAATACGGCTTCGTCGATGCAGCCGGCGTCGGCAGTGACGTGCTGCATCTTGCCCTTGGTGTCCGTGAACCTGAGGTCGACGAACTTGACATCCTTGTCCTTGATCATCTTGAGGACATCGGCAGCTTTCATGGAGGGCTCCCTCGTTGGCCTCACGTCGTGAGGCGCTGGTTAGGTAAGGTCGACGTGGAAAGAAACTTGGCAGGCGTTCGCGCCGGACCGGGGCCACCCGAAAGGGACCCGACGCAGGCGCGAGATAGGATCAAATCAGATGGCGTCGCGGCCGGTCTCGCCGGTACGAATGCGGATCGCCTCCTCCACGTTGGAGATGAAGATCTTGCCATCGCCGATGCGGCCGGTCTTGGCAGCCTTCTGAATGGCCTCAACGGCCTTGTCCAGCATCTCGTCGGCCAGAACGACCTCGATCTTCACTTTGGGGAGGAAATCCACAACGTATTCGGCGCCGCGATAGAGCTCGGTATGGCCCTTCTGGCGGCCGAAGCCCTTGGCCTCGATCACGGTGATGCCCTGCAGGCCAACTTCCTGCAGCGCCTCCTTCACCTCGTCGAGCTTGAACGGCTTGATGATGGCTTCGATCTTCTTCATGCGGCTCGTGAGCCTCCATGGATATGAGGGTCGGCGCGGGCTCGCACCGTTACCACAGGTTAAGCATCCCGCGTGCCAATTGGCACGCCAAAATATTCTGCTTCCATTACAGCAGGTTGCCAATCAGAGACTGAAAATCATGCGATCCGCGCGCCCGTCGCTGCCTGCATATTGAGCAGATTGCCTATTTTTTCATCTCCTCGCAAACCCATGGCATGCCCGTCACGCCACGCGTTAAACTGGCTCGAAAGGATCACACCGCATGACCACGGCTCCAGAACTTCTGACCACTGCCGAGATGGCGCAAGCCGACTTCCTGGCGGTCGAGGCGGGCGTGTCGAGCCTCACGCTGATGGAGAACGCCGGCCGCGCGGTCGCCGACGCGGCGCAACGCATGGTGCGGCCCGGCGCTGCGATCGCGGTGCTGTGCGGGCCCGGGAACAACGGCGGCGACGGGTTCGTGGCGGCACGCCTGCTGTCGCTCCGCGGGTATAACGTTCAGGTGGCGCTGCTGGGCGAACGCGGTGCGCTCAAGGGCGATGCCGCCGCAATGGCGCGGACCTGGACCGGCGCCACGATCACGCCCGATGCCTGGCACGTGGGCGACTGCGATCTGATCGTCGATTCCTTGTTTGGTGCAGGCCTGTCGCGCGCCCTCGATGGCGCTGCCGCTGCTCTGGTTGCGAAGGTCAACACATCGGGCAAGCCTGTTCTCGCCGTCGACGTGCCGAGCGGCCTCGATGGCACCGCAGGGCGCGCTCTTGGCCCTGTCGTGCAGGCGACCACCACGATCACGTTCTTCCGCCGCAAGCCAGGCCACGTATTGCTTCCGGGCCGGACCTTATGTGGCCCCGTCGTGGTCGCCGATATCGGCATTCCCGCAAGCGTGCTCGACACGATCAAACCAGCCATCAGCACCAACGCGCCAGCGCTGTGGAGCGCGAGCTTTCCGTGGCCTCGCAGCGACGGTCACAAGTACACCAAGGGCCACGCCATCGTCGTCTCGGGCCCGGCGCATCGCACGGGCGCGGCGCGGCTGGCCGCACGCGGCGCCTTACGCGTGGGTGCGGGTCTCGTCACCGTCGCCAGTCCACCTGAAGCGATGGCGGACAACGCCGCGCATCTCACCGCGATCATGCTGGAGCCGTTCGACGGCCCGCGCGGCTTGGCCGGCGTGCTCGACGACGTCCGCCGCAATGCCGTGCTCATCGGGCCCGGTACCGGCGTTTCGCTGACCACGCGCCTGCTGACCCAGGTCGCGCTGGAATACGACGCAGCCGTCGTGCTCGACGCCGACGCGCTGACCTCGTTCACGATCGCTCAGGACGTCGTGCCGGAGGCGCGCTTCCTGGACGACGCCGATCCCGTGGTGTGGGCGCTGTTCGAGCACATCAAGGAAAAGCCGGGCCGCCCCGTGGTACTCACACCGCACGAGGGCGAGTTCAAACGCGTGTTCGGGGAACGAACTGGCTCCAAAGTCGAACGCGCCTTGGCCGCGGCGAAACAGGCCGGCGCAGTGGTGGTGCTGAAGGGCGCGGACACCGTCATCGCCGCCCCCGACGGCCGCGCCGCGATCAACGAGAACGCGCCACCCTGGCTCGCCACCGCCGGCTCCGGCGACGTGCTCGCGGGATTCATCACGGGCCTCTTGGCGCAGGGCATGCCCGCATTCGAAGCCGCCTGCGCCGCCGTCTGGCTGCACGGCGAATGCGCGACTGCGTTCGGGCCTGGCCTGATCGCCGAGGACCTGCCGGAGATGCTGCCGCGCGTGTTGGCGGCCCCGCTACCGTGGGGTCTGACCCTGCGGGTCTGACCCCGTCTTGGACCTCGCGAAAATGCCGATCCCTGACGGCTTCGAGCCAGAGGGGGTCAGACCC
>CAMDPA010000429.1 GCA_945903565.1 Devosia equisanguinis
GCCTCGAACTCGGCGGCGGTCTTGGGAAAATCCCGCCACAGATCATCCGACTTATGCTGTGTCATGGCGCCAACTCCTGGTTGTCGCCGGTAGACCATACAATTGCGCTGAATTTGAGGGACCTGAGGCAAGGGGATAGGTATGCCGAGTTGATCCACAAATGACAACCCCGAACGACGTCCCTCTGCACAACGGCTCTGAATGCCTCCCAGCCTTTGTTGTTGTTGGGAAGCTGGTACGCGGTTTTGTGTGCAGTGGCGTATTTCATAACGAATTCACGCAGACAAGACTTCTCTGGAATTACAGCGTCCAATGTTTGAAAAATCCTCAAGTAATAATACTTGCGCGCGCCGACCTCGCGCCTGAATTTCACTGGGCAATGCATTTCCAAGGGTATAGCTTGATGCTTGTCGGGCTCCAGCCGATGAAGGATTGATAGTGCTTTGTCTGATACAATCATAGCTTCGCCCAAGAAGAGCAAATCGGGACCACCCTCGCCAATTTCTCGAATTTTGGTTTGAATGTGGGCGGTTTCGATTTCGCTGTCGCTTAGTGGGCGCGGTTCGTTCTCCGCCGGAGAAAACTTCCACACCACGTCGCGCCGTTTGCGCCGCAAGTCGACGGCAAGCGTCGAGTACACGGGGGGGGGTGGTAGTGTATCCAATGTTGAGCAAGAAGGCCATGGATAGGTCCGGTTCCAAAGTTCTGCGTTTGGTATCGACGCGCGGCATTAGACCAGTCAGATTTCCCTCACCACCTTCTTCCCCTCCACCAGCGCCAGCACCTTCAGCGAGTCGGACGGGAACACCTTGGCCTTCAGGTCGGCCACCATCGCGTCGTGGCCGCCGAACGGGGCGATCACCTCCACGACCCACAGCCGATCGCCGCTCTTCCAGTCCTGCGGGCGCATGCGCGTCGTGCCAGCCACCAGCGTTGCCTCGACCTCCTCCGACACGCGCGGCCACAGCACTTCCTGCGGGCTCGCCTCCGGCAAGACGCCAATGGGTCTCTGCCCGCCCTCGGCAGGCGCCGCATTCTGGTAGAACATGCGGAACTGCTGCAGGATGACCGGGGTCATCGGTTGCCTTTGCTTGTCGTGCTGCGCACGAGGGCCACTCCAGATCCGAGATGAAGAACGGCGCTGTGCACCGGCGACGACGACATCAGCCACAGATCCCGGCTGAGGCGCCGGGACAAGTCTCGCCCAGCACGGCGGAGACCGTCTGCGCCGAACCGGAAGGCGGGGCGTGATCGAAGGGGGAGGCAGGCGGCGTGGGTGCGGATGTATCGCTGGGCTGATCGGGCGGCACAGACGACGCGACAGGGCGTGCACGGCCTTTGCCGCCGTTCGTGTGGTTGCCGTTGGTATTGGAAGTCATCGCTTGAACGTCCGTTCTGTCGCGGGGGACATGTTGGGTTACGCGTGGCGGCAACGTCGGTGCCAATGATGGCACTGCCGTGGCCGCACTGTCCCAACCTGCGGGGTCTATAATTGGGGACAGCCACGGATTCATCTACAGTCAAATTGGGGTACGGGGGCAGACCCCGCGTTGCTGCGTTGCGACGTGGGCTCGACGTTTCAGCGCGGGGTCGGACCCCGTTCGCGCTGCTGGCTGAAGGCCACGCGTGATTTCGCTGGCAAGGCGGGCGCGATCTGCTTAGGGAGCCGGTACAGTCGACGTTCCAGGCTCACCCCAAATGCGCTATTTGTGGCTGTCTGAAGTATTCCCTCTCCACTGCGTCCCCGGACGAGCGATCCGACCGTGTTCGTGCGATCGACTGAGGTGTCTTCACCGAAGTCGTGAATCGCACGACACAGCAAAAAGTCGGAGCGTGAAGATCCGGGGTCTTCACCCCTCTCAGAAGGGTCAAGATCCCGGATAGTCTCGCGTGTTGCCTTGCCGGCGACTGCGGCGCTCGACAAGCGCCGGATCGCTGCCGGCCGCTCGGCTTCCGGGAACGCAGTGGTGAGGGAAGTGGCTCAAAGTTATAGGACGTCTCCCGTTCACCCCAAGACGAACATGTCACCCGAAACCGCCTATCTCGCGCCGGAAGGCTTCGTGGACGATCTCGTCCGCGAGTTGGGCGATGGCGTGCGCGAGGTGCATGGCCGGTTGGTGATCGCGGAGGGGCCAGAACGACCGGCGGCGTGGGCGGCCAACGTGTGGCGCGAGCCGCGGCGCATTCCGAGTGCCTCGATCGGGGACGCGGCCAAGAAGCTGCGGGCGATCCAGCGCAACTGGGCGCTGTACGATCTCGCGCATCATCGCCGTGCGGCGCTGATCGTGGAGAACCTGCCGAAGGTTTCGGCCAAGCCGATCGCGTTCGGGCAGCCGTTGCCGGCCGCGCCGCTGGGATCGTGGACGCTGCTGGCGCCGGATCTGATGCTGGCCGCGCCGTCGTGCTCGAGCGCGTTTCCCAATGGCGAGCCGCAGTTCGTGGAGGACCGGACGTCGAGCCCGAGCCGGGCTTATCTCAAGCTGTGGGAGGCGTTCACGCTGCTGGGCGTCACGCCGATGAAGGACGAGCTGTGCCTCGATCTTGGTTCCAGTCCGGGCGGTTGGACGTGGGTGCTGGCGGGTTTGGGAGCGCGGGTGATCAGTGTCGACAAGGCGCCGCTCGATCCGCGCATCGCTGCGATGCCGGGGGTGGAGTACCGGTCGGAAAGCGCGTTCGGGCTCGATCCGCGCAGCGCCAGCGTGCCGGCGGTCGATTGGCTGTGCTCGGATGTGATCTGCTATCCGCCGCGCCTGCTCGCGCTGGTGCAGCGCTGGATCGCGGCGGGCAAGGCGCGCCGGTTCATCTGCTCGGTGAAGTTCCAGGCCGAAACCGATTTCGCTGTCATCGACGCCTTCAAGTCGATCCCGGGCTCGCGGCTCATGCACTTGCATCACAACAAGCACGAGCTGACGTGGGTGAAGTTGTCGTGAAAAAGTCCCCCCTTTCCTCGTCATAGAGGCTCCAGCGCAAGCGGCCGCCCCTCTCCTTTCTGAAAGGAGGGGAAAGGGGCCCCCCCATACGCGCTAACTTTGGCAGTCAGGAGAGATATCCCATCCGCTGCGTCCCCGGACAAGCGGTCCGACCGTAAGGTCGGAGCGTGCAGAGCCGGGGTCTTCACCCCTCTCAGAAGGGTCAAGATCCCGGATAGCCTCGCTGCACTCGGCTTCCGGGAACGCAAACGGGAAGGGAAGTGGCTCAAAGTTTGCGCGTATGGGGGACGCCCCTTGCTGTTTTGCGAGGGGTGGCGGAAAGTGCGGAGATCGACATTCACTGCCCACGCAGGAGGCGACCGATGAGCACCGCACCTCGCTCCGAAAACGGGAGCATGAGCAAGCGCAGCAGCATGATCACCGGCACGTTCGTGCGCAACGCCTGGTATGTGCTGGGATGGGCCGAGGAGCTGGCCGAGGGCAAGCTGGTCGGCCGCAAGATCCTGGGCGAGCCCGTGATGGCCTATCGCAAGGCCGACGGCAGCGTCGTCGCGCTGGAGGATCGCTGCGCGCATCGCTTCGCGCCGCTCAGCATGGGTAAGGTCGTGAAGGGCGACCGCATCCAGTGCGCGTATCATGGCCTTGAGTACGACGCGTCCGGCGCATGCGTGCATAATCCGCATCCGCCCGGCAATATTCCCAGCCGCGCGAAGGTGCGCAGCTATCCCGTCGCCGAGCAGCACAAGGCGATCTGGGTGTGGATGGGCGATCGCGCGCCTGATATGGCGAAAATCCCCGATTTCCATGTGCTCGACAACGCGCCGGCGCTGCACGCGACCAAGCTCGACTATCTCAATCTAAAGGCAAACTACGAGCTGGTGGTCGATAACCTGCTCGACCTCAGCCACACCTGCTATCTGCACGACGGCATTCTCGGCAACGCGGATACGGTGGAATCTGACATCACCATCGAGAACGAAGGTGACGAAGTGATCGCCGGGCGTCACGCCACCAATGCGTCGCCGCCGGGCATGTGGGCGATGCAGTGGCCGGGGCACCCCGCGCGCGTCGACAAGTTCAGCCGCATCCGCTGGATGGCGCCGAGCACGTTACGGCTGTTCGTCGGAATCTGCGAGATGGGTGCGCCCTACGAGAGCGGCACCGGCTATCACGCGATCCATTTGCTGACGCCGGAGACCGAGCACACCACGCACTATTTCTTCACCGCCATTCGCTTCGGCGTGAAGACCACCGACGACAAGCTCAATCGCGAGATCCAGACCAAGATCGCCGCATTGCGCCGCTTCGCGTTCGAGGAGCAGGACGCGCCGGTGATCGAGGCGCAGCAACGCCTCGTCGATTTGGCCGATCGCTCGCTCGATCCGATCAACCTGTCGATCGACGTCGGCCCGGTCCGGTACAAGCGCGTGCTGGAGAAGATGCTCGCCGGCGAAGTGGAGGGGGTGTAGCCGTTTGGCCAGCATTGCCGAGACATCACACCGCCGATATTGTCGCCTAGAGCGCTTTCCACTTGATGTGAATCAAAACAGTTACAGGGGATTCCCTCGGACGCGCAAATCAGATTCGGATTCCACCGGCAGCAACGGCGGGGATCGCGATGGCGAAGGGATACTCGAAAGATCTCAGGGTGCGGGCCGTCG
>CAMDPA010000430.1 GCA_945903565.1 Devosia equisanguinis
CAACGGGGAACGATACAGTGGCGAAGCACATCCTCCCGCGCGAACGCGCCGCCTGGGTGGGCCCGCTGCGAAGTCCGAGGCGGGGCGGTGGAGAGCCGCTCTTTTTTACTACACTACCCGCGGATTTTCACGGCCCCGCTGCCCTGCACACTGCGTTGGCGCTTGCGCCAGAGCAGAAAGTAAAACGGCTTGAGCCTCGCCTGCTGATCGCGGGCGCGGATGCGAACGCGCGCCCAGAGCTAAAACGACCGAACCTCGGGCGGGACCGTCGGGCTTCGCGCAAAGGGCGCTCAGCGCCGACCTACGACGAACGCACGTCAGATGCGGTAGCGCTGCAAGACAGGCTGCCACAAGACGGGCGTCCCTCAACGTTCCCCGCCCGTAAGATAGTCGGGCAGCAGCGCCGTCTGCGCCAGGGTCTCCTCTACGGGCACACCGGACATGGCGTGCACCCGTTCATACAACAGCCGGGTGAGCGCCGCGCGATCCCGGATGCCCGCGATCTCCGACGGCGCAATGACCGGCCCAACCTGCGCCTTGAGCTGGCCCCCGACCATGCGGCGGAACTCGCGGATCATGAATGACAGCCGCAGCGTGAGGTTGATCCGGCTCATCACGTGGAACATCGGGCTGCATTGGCCCTCGAAGTACACCGGCAGAACCTGCGCGCGCGATGCCTGGATCATGCGCGCGGTGAACGTCTTCCACGGCAGATCAACGGCGCGGCCAAACGCGGAAGGCGCAGTCGCCACCCCGCCGCTGGGGAACACCACGATCGTCACGCCTTCGCCGAGCAGCCGCAGCGCATCGTTGCGCATACGCAGGTTCGCCGCCTGGGCCTCGCGCGTCTCTGAGAAATCCACGGGCAGCGAAAACGGGCGGATCTCGGGAACCTTGGTCAGGTCCTTGTTGATCAGTACGCGATAGGGACGACCGATCTGCTCGGCGATGTTCAAGGCCGCGAAACCATCGAGAATGCCATAGGGATGATTGGCGACGATAACGACGGGCACACCGGGGGCGATGGCAGCGGGCCATAGTCCGGCGATGTCGAGCTTCACGTCGCACAGCTCGAACACCGCGGGCATGATCGGGCCGCCCGAAGGGATGACCTCGTGCTTCCAGCGCGCATAGAGCGGCACGAAATAGTCGCGCCCCGCCCACCGCTCCATGCGCTCGATGATCGTCCGCCGGAGCCAGGGATCACCGGGGTTCGCATAGCTGAGCTCGGGGAAGTCCATCGGTGCGATCGGCTTTCCGGACGGCACTGGCGGGACTGCCAGATGCGTGGGCGCCTACGATACGTCCAGAATCAGCCGCCGCGAAGATGGCCGGCTAATGCCCTTGGTTGTGAAGCGGCAGCCAAGCCACGGTTTGCGTGGCCGCCACGAATGCATCAACCTCGCTCGGATAGACCTTGCCGGCGTGAAACCCGATCGGGAACCAGCCGCGCGCATCCTCCGCGTCGCGGCGGTATTCCTCGAAGCCGAACGTTCCGTCCGGGCGCACGAACACGTCCACGCAACGGCCACCATCGCCGGTTTCGATTGAGCGCAGGACGCGGTTGGCGTGTGCCACGACGGAGCCCCACAAGCGCCGAAACCTCAGCCTTGAGCCACATCCGGCGGCGTCGCCTCGGCCTTGAGCATCGCCACCGCGTCTTCGAGCTTCATCACGGTCTGATCCTGGCTGCCGAGGCGGCGCATGGAGACGGTGCCTTCCTCGGCCTCGCGCTTGCCCGCGACCAGCATCACGGGAATCTTGGCCAAGGAGTGCTCGCGCACCTTGTAGTTGATCTTCTCGTTGCGGAAATCGGTCTCGGCCTTGATCCCGGCCTTGCGCAGTGCGGCGGCAACCTGTTCGCCGTAGGGATCGGCGTCGGTCACGATCGTTGCTACCACGACGGGCAACGGTGCCAGCCACAGCGGCAGGTGCCCCGCGCAGTTCTCGATCAGGATGCCCGCGAAGCGCTCCAGCGAGCCGAACATGGCGCGGTGGATCATGACCGGCGTCTTCTTATCGCTGTGATCGTCGATGTAGAACGCGCCGAACCGGGCCGGCAGGTTGAAGTCGACCTGCGTCGTGCCGCACTGCCACGTCCGTCCGATCGCATCGCGCAGCTGATACTCGAACTTCGGGCCGTAGAACGCGCCGTCGCCTTCGGAGATCGAGGTCTTGATCCCTGGGTGATCCCCGGCCATGCGGTCGAGCACACCCTTCATGGCAGCTTCCGCCTTATCCCAAAGGTCGTCCGAGCCGACGCGCTTCTCCGGCCGCGTGGCGAGCTTGATGTGGATGTCCTTGAAACCGAAGTGATCGTAGATCGACAGCATGAAGCGGTTGATTTCGAGGCACTGCTCGGCGATCTGATCCTCGGTGCAGAAGATGTGCGCGTCGTCCTGCGTGAAGGCGCGCACACGCATCAGGCCATGCAGCGCGCCCGAGGGTTCGTAGCGATGCACGATGCCGAACTCGGCGATCTTCAGCGGCAACTCGCGATAGGACCGCAGGCCGTGCTTGAAAATCTGCACGTGGCCCGGGCAATTCATCGGCTTCAACGCGAAGACCCGCTCGTCCTCCGTCTGGGTGACGAACATATTCTCGTGGTACGTCTGCCAATGGCCCGACGTCTCCCAGAGCGAGCGGTCGAGCAGCTGCGGCGAGTTCACCTCGACATAGCCCTCGTTGTCGCAACGCCGCCGCATGTAGGAGATCAGCTTCTGGAACAGCGCCCAGCCCTTCGGGTGCCAGAACACCGTGCCCGGCGCATCGTCCTGGAAGTGGAACAGGTCCATTTCCCGGCCAAGCTTGCGATGATCGCGCTTTTCGGCCTCTTCCAAGTTCTTAAGGTGGGCGGCCAGCTCTTCCTCTGTCGCCCAGGCCGTGCCGTAGATGCGCTGGAGCTGCGGCCCTTCCGAATTGCCGCGCCAATAGGAGCCGGAGAACCGCTGGAGCTTGAAACCCTTGCCGATCTGGCCCGTCGACGTCATGTGCGGACCGCGGCACAGATCAAGCCACTCGCCTTGCTTGTAGATGTTGACGTCCTCCCCCTCGGGGATCGCGTCGACCAGCTCGACCTTGAACAACTCGCCCTTGGCGCGGAAAAAGTCCTTGGCCTTGTCGCGCGACCAGACTTCCTTCACGAAGGCGGCGTTCTTCGAGATGATCTCGTGCATCTTCTTCTCGATCCGCGGCAGATCCTCCGGCACAAAAGGCTCGGCCTTGGCGAAATCGTAGAAGAACCCGTTCTCGATCACCGGACCGATTGTCACCTGCGTGCCGGGAAACAGCGCCTGTACGGCTTCCGCCATCACGTGCGCGCAGTCGTGCCGGATCAGCTCCAGCGCTTCCGCGTCCGTGCGCGTAATGATCTTGAGGGCGCCGTCCGTCTCGATCGGGTCGGCGAGGTCGCTGAGGCGGCCATCGATGCTGATCGCGACGGCCTTCTTGGCCAGCGACTTCGCGATGCCCGTGGCAAGCTCCAGCCCCGTGATGCCCCGCTTGTAGGCCCGCTTTGCGCCATCGGGAAAAATCAGTGTGATATCGGACATGGCTCTTTCCTATGCCTCACTCGCTGCCAACCAACGCAGGTAAGTTGCAGCGCGGCTTTTGCAGCTCGGTCGCCGTCTCGTCAAGCCCGCGATTGCCGACATTGCCGCCGAATAACCCCTATCGTGCCCTACTTGCGCCATGACCCTGAGGCGAAAGTGGAGCATGCTTGGCTGGGAACCGGCATAACCTGGCGTGGCTTTGAGCCCGTTCTGGTGGCTAGACCCGCATCATTCAGGGGAAACGAGGCGGGGGCCTCGGGCGGGCACATCAGACGAAACGTAGCTGTCTCGTTTACTAAAAATTTGCCAGTGACGTGCAGTTTGTCCCGACGCTGGCATTCGCAGTAGCCTAAAGTGATCAGCGTTCGAGTTGTTGTGGGGAGCGTCCATGCTCAGGCATTTTGCGGTTGCAGTCGGCGTAGCAGCAGTGTTTGCGCTCGCGCCCCTTCCCACTCTCGCCCAATCGACGTTCCACGCCTCGGAACCGGATTTTGCCGGCAAACCTAGCGCGCGCGATCGCGATGCCGAAATCAACGTCGCCCAGTCCACACTTGCCCAGCGGCAACAGCGCCCAGTATCAGCTGCCTCTGTCGGCGAGGCCGAAATCATCAATCGCGCCAATGCCTGGACAATCGGACTTGCAGCCGGTTTGCCCGAGGGCACGTTCCTTCCCTTCGCTGCCGAGATCGCACGCAATCTGAATGACGGCAACGAGCTTCGTGTCCTGCCGATGGTCACGCCAGGCGCCACCGACAACGTGCGCGATCTGCTCTATCTCAAGGGCGTCGACGTCGCCATTACCGCCACGGACGTGTTCGACCATTTTCGGACGGTCGAAAAGATCTCCAACATCGAGCGCCGCGTCAACTACATCACGGGTCTCTACCAGGGCAATCGCTCGAGAAAGGGGCTTGCGGAGAGAGAAAGGGGATTCACAAGAGGTGAGTCGGTGTGATTGATGGGCTTCCATCCGAATCGGATGGAGAAGGCCCATGTCCGCAGCCCGCCCGCAGCTTGCCACCCCGTCGAAGATC
>CAMDPA010000431.1 GCA_945903565.1 Devosia equisanguinis
TGCAGGGCAGCGGGGCCGTGAAAATCCGCGGGTAGTGTAGTAAAAAAGAGCGGCTCTCCACCGCCCCGCCTCGGACTTCGCAGCGGGCCCACCCAGGCGGCGCGTTCGCGCGGGAGGATGTGCTTCGCCACTGTATCGTTCCCCGTTGACCCGCGTTAGCGGCACTGCCGGTTACCCGACAGCCGTAGGATACCGCCTCGCTGGACAACCGTTGCGTCGGCCCTCCAGCGACATCCGAGCCCGCATCTCACCTCAAGTACGCCCCCGGAGGCGCCCCTGCATGATGCGGACGAGGTGGAGAATAAGGTGCGCATGGAAGGCGGGGATAATGTTCCGCAAATCCGTTCGCGACGTCGGAGGTCGGTGCTGAGCGCCTTTCGCGCGAAGCCCGACATTCCCCGCGATACGTTTGCCGCTTCATGTCGGGTCTGCATGTCGGGTCTCGTGCCTCAGCCCGACCTTGCTACAGTTCATTTGCGATAGTCCTGCGCTTGAGGGGGAGGTGGCCCGTCGAGCCGAAGTCTCGCCATCGGCAAGACGGGCCAGAGGGGGGAAGCCCAAGCAAATGTAGAGTTTGTAACTCCCCGGCGTCGTGCGGTACGCGCGCCTTCGGCACGACGGGGGAGGGAGGGAAACCAATTTCTCGATTCAGTTATTGGTCGGCCGTCGTCTTAAGCACGCTTGCGCTGCAGCACCGCCACAGCCTCGATATGCGGGCTCCACACGAACTGGTCGACCGGCACCACGCGCTCGATGCTATAGCCGCCGTCGACCAGGATGCGGCAATCCCGCGCCAGGGTCGCCGGACTGCACGAGACCGCGCACACGACCGGCACCTTCGACTTCGCCAGCATCTCCGCCTGCGCCTTGGCGCCCGCACGCGGCGGATCGAACACCACCGCATCGAACCCGTCGAGCTCCTGGCGCGACAGCGGCTCGCCGAACAGATCGCGCAGCCTTGTCTCGATCGGCTTCACGCCCATCGCCGCCTTCACCGATAGCGTCAGCGACTCGATCGAACCTTTGTCGCCGTCGGCCGCAAACACACGCGCCCGCCGCGCCAGGCCGAACGTGAACGTGCCCAGGCCGCTGAACAGATCCGCGATCCGTCTCGCCTTCTTCGTCGACGCCGCCAGAATCTCGCAGATCGCTGCCTCGGCCTCCGCTGTCGCCTGGATGAAGGCCGGCCCGCCGCGCGCGATCGGCAACAACACCTCCACGCCGCCGATCATGAACTTGGGGGCCACACTCTGCACGACCAGCTCGCTGTTCGCGGTCACACGCAGCACGCCGGTGTCCGCGGCCAGACGCGCAATCCGTGCCCTCGCCTTCGGATCCATCGGAAACGTGCCAGATTTCTCACCTGAGTTGTCAGTCGCGTTCTCCAAGGCGACGTCGAGCCCGCCGATCGCCGCCGTCACCGCCATCCGCAACTCGCCGCCTTCCGCCAGCGCCGCATCGGCGATCTTGTGCAATCCAGGCAGCGCCTGCGCGATCGCTGGCACCACGACCGGACACACCGTGAGGTCGACCAGCGTATGGGTGCCTTCCTCATGGAACCCGAGCGTGATCCGGCCGTCGCGCTTCACCGCGCTGAACGTCGCCCGCCGCCGCGTGCCCGGCGGCACCACGATCATCTCGTCGAGGTGCGGCTCGAGGCCGCGATGCGCGAACGCCGTGCGCACCATGTCGCGTTTCCAGTCGCGATAGAGCGTCGCCCCCATGTGCTGGGCCACGCACCCGCCGCATGTGCCAAAGTGCGGACACGGCGGCAGCGAACGCTCCGGGCTCGCACGCACGATCTCGATCAGGCGGCCGCGATCACCACGCACCTCGGCTACGACGCGCTCGCCCGGCAACGCACGCGCAATGAAAACGGGGCCCCCGGCCAGATCGGCCACGCCATCGCCCTGCGCGCCCAGCCGCACGATATCGAGCTCTTGTCTGTCACGGTTCACGGCGCGCTCCGATCAGGAATTCCTGGTTGCCAGCTCCTCCCGCGATGGGAGATGCGATTATGCCCGTCACCGTCCATCCAGGCTGCGCGTCGATCCAGTCGCGCACCTTGGCAACGGCGCGCTCCCGCGCCGCCTCGTCGCGGACGATGCCGCCCTTGCCG
Organism: Devosia equisanguinis; assembly: GCA_945903565.1. Classification (GTDB taxonomy): domain Bacteria; phylum Pseudomonadota; class Alphaproteobacteria; order Rhizobiales; family Hyphomicrobiaceae; genus CAMDPA01. The sequence goes on from CAMDPA010000431.1 coordinate 2,120, forward strand.
ATATGGTCACGCCCCACCTCGAACTGCGGCTTCACCAGCGCGGCAAGCCATGCCCCAGGCGCAGCCAGCCCCATCGCGGCAGGCAGCGCCTGAGTGAGCGAGATGAAGCTGACATCGGCGACAATCGCGCCCACGAGGTCGGGGATCATGCTGTTGTCCAGCGCGCGCGCGTCGCAACTCTCCAGGCTTGTCACGCGCGCATCCGCCGCCAGTGACGGATGCAGCTGCCCGGAGCCCACGTCGACCGCGTAGACCCGCTTCGCACCCGCTTCGATCAGCACATGCGTAAACCCGCCCGTGGCCGCACCGACATCGAGCGCGATCACACCGCCGGCCGAAAAGCCGAACGCCTCCAGCGCCGCCGCAAGCTTCAACCCGCCTCGCGACACATACGGTTGCGCCCCTTCCTCGACTTCGATCGCGGCATCCTCGGCAATCCCCGCCGATGCCTTGATCGCCACCACGCCGCCGACCCTGACGCAGCCCCGCCGCACGAGATCGCGCGCCTGCGACCGTGTCGGCGCAAGCCCGCGCTCCACCAGCGCCAGATCCAATCGTTGCCTCATGCGGCCTTCTATAGCGCAACGGCGGTCTTGCGCGACATCCTTCGCACTGGCATGACCCGGCATCCTTAAGCGGGGCACATAGACGGGACAAAGTCCGCCGACGATGAGCACGACCACCCCACCGCCTGACGAGCCCGGCGTCCGCGCCTCGCGCGCGCTGCTGCGGCTCGACGACCCTGTCGAGTGGGCGATCAGCGACGACCTCGTCGGCTACGAGGCCGCTGTCGGCTTCATGGAGGCCCGGGTGGAAGCGATCGCCAAGGGCGAGGCCCGCGAGCTCGTCTGGCTGCTCGAGCACCCCCCTCTCTATACGGCGGGAACGAGCGCCACCGACGCTGATCTGCTGATCCCTGGCCGCTTTCCCGTTCACCGCACCGGCCGCGGCGGTCAGTACACCTATCACGGTCCCGGCCAGCGGGTTGCCTACGTGATGCTCGATCTCAACCGCCGCGGCCGCGACGTTCGCGCCTTTGTCGGCGCACTCGAAGGCTGGGTTATCGAAACTCTCGATGGGTTCAACGTCCGGGGCGAGACGCGCACGGACCGGGTCGGGGTGTGGGTGCGCCGTCCTCACAAGGGCACAGGCGTCGAAGACAAGATCGCCGCCATCGGCATCCGTCTGAAGCGCTGGGTAAGCCTGCACGGTCTATCGATCAACGTCGAGCCGGAGTTGGCGCACTTCGACGGCATCGTGCCCTGCGGCATCGCCGGCCACGGGGTGACGAGCCTGGTGGACCTGGGCCTTCTCATCAGCCTGGCGGAAGTCGACATGGCGCTGGCCAGCGTCTTCGAGACGCGCTTCGGCCCGATCGTGCGCACCCCGCCGCCGGTATTCGTGCCCGCGTAGGTCGGCGCTGAGCGCCCTTTGCGCGAAGCCCGACAATCCCAATCAATGCGTCAAGCTTCGACGGGGAGACGAGCCGGCTTCGGCCCGACCGGCGGTTCGCATGCGGTAACCGCAGGGTGGAAGTACCCCAAAAGGAAACACCCGGACCTTCCGTCGGAAGGACCGGGTGCTAAAGTGTCCACACAGACCACTACTTCTTCTGGCCGGCCCCCTTGCCGTCACCTGCTTTGCCGTTGTCGGCGGGCGGGGTGGCAGGAGCCGTGGGGCCGTCGTAGTAGAGGTTTCCATCTTCGATGGAGACGACCTCGTTACCCTCGAGCTCGTATTCATCCTCTTCGCTGTCGTTCAAGCGGACAACACACCCTTTGGCACACACATTTTCGAGCACGGCGTCTGGTTTCAGAACATGGTTCTGGGACCGGGGCCCTTCGACAATCATGAGCTTGTGATCGTGATCGTCCCTATTCGTGATCGACAACGCGTGCGCAACATCAACCAGGGTCGTTGCTGCGAAGAGGGTAGCCGCGAGAAGCAAAACGCGCATCACGGCCATCTCCTCGAGATTGTGGAGGGTATGCTTACTTCTTCTTCTTGGCAGCGGCCTTCTTGGCCGGGGCCTTAGCAGCTGCCTTCTTTGCGGCGGGCTTTGCGGTCTTTGCCTTCATGACGTGTCGTCCTTCTTCTGACGCTCCCTTTGAGACGGAGCTGTTGAGTCCCGATTCACAGAATCAGAACAATTGCAATCTGGTGAGAAACATAACTTACCGCAAACGGAAATTTCCGCTGACGGCTATCGAAGAGTCCGATAGATACGAGAAACCCCCATTTTTCGGTGGAAAACGCACCGTTTTGAGTATCGTGGAAGTCTGTGGATAGATCTCGCCGGGGGCGCTCCACTGCAATCTAGAGCATTTTCCACCTGATCTGGGTCGCTACCCGTATCCGGCGTGGCGAAAGTAGTTCGCGCACTCGTCGGGTGCAAACGTCTTGATGAGGCGGCCGATCAGCTTCATCAGCGCCTTCACGGTGCGGGCCGCGCCCTTGCGCAG
>CAMDPA010000432.1 GCA_945903565.1 Devosia equisanguinis
AAGGCATCGGCCGGATCGCCGCGCGGGTGTTCGAGCAGCTCGTCACGCACCCGCCGCGGACGATGCGGATGCTGGTCGACGAGACGAGGCGTTGTAGATGGTACGGGTCAGTTCAGAGGACGACCTGAGCCAAGGGGATAGGTATGTAAGACTGATGATGCAACATTAGCCGGCCAGCACCCCGACCGCGTCGAACTTTCAGAGGGCGCGTAACCTCACGCGCACCACGTCATGTCAGCAATGCAAGACGAAGCGCGCAGGAGAGCAACATGAACGGAACGGCTGCCGACTTGAATCAGACAGTGTTCTTGCGGTCTTGAAAATCTCCAATGAGTATTTTGAAAAGGCTCGCGATGTTTTCCTGGCCTGCGCCGGAAAGTCGATAAGCACGGAGTGCCCCGGCCAATTACGGTGTTTCAGACGCATTCATCATTCCTCGAAGTCCCAACGCATCGGGGATGAGGACGGCTTTGTCTTTGGCCCCGCGGAAGAGCCTACCAATGCGATTTGCAATCGCAGTTGCCATCGGCTTTGGTGCTGCCGATTGCGCCAATTCTCGTTCGTTTTCGTGGTCGCGAATGGCCCAAGCCACGTCAGCAAGCCCGAGGAACAATCGGTCGTTGGGCGAACCTTGCGACGTCAAGAGCGTTGCTGTTGGCTCTTTGCACAACAACTCGATGCATGATAGATCGCCCAGTGATTGAAGGCGTCCCGCCTCTCTCAGCGGCTGGAAAAACGCCTTCACGTTCTCAAAGTCCAGGTCTTGCAGTTGCCCCCCTGCACGGGTCGCCGCTGGCAAAGTACCGCCGTCCAGCACGCTTCTGACTATCTCGTCGCCTTCTGCACGCTGGACTGGTGTCAGACGCAAAACAATTCTACCGAGGTTGTTGATGGCGCTGCTGTCGCCACCCAAAACGGCAATGCGTGAACATGCATAGCCGAGGACGACATTCTGCTCGACCTCTCGGCCAGCCAGGAATTGAATTCCTAGCGCGCCAAATTCCCGCGCGACACCAACCGTACTCGACACGACGTACCTCCGAGACCACTCAGGTCACGTTGACCGAAATCCATTAGGTCAAGGTTTAGCGAAATTGCAGACACGACGGCGGACAGGTTTACGGTTCAAATGGCATCGCTCGGGTCCACATCTGCTCTCTTGGCCATCCTCCCGTTTCGTCTCACCGCCCACGCCCCCTCCACCCACCACCGTTGTCCCCGCGCGCGCCTTGGGCTATGACCCGCTCAACTCCCTATCGCAACGCAACAATCGAGGCGCGCCCCCCATGGCGAATCCGCAGTTCGTCTATCACATGCACAAGCTGTCCAAGACCTATCCGGGCGGCAAGACGGTGCTCAAGGATATCTCGCTGTCGTTTTATCCCGGCGCGAAGATCGGCGTCGTCGGCTTGAACGGCTCGGGCAAGTCGACGCTGCTCAAGGTGATGGCCGGCGTGGTCGACGACTTCCTCGGCGAGGCCAAGCCCGCCGACGGGATCAAGGTCGGCTACCTCCCGCAGGAGCCCGAACTCGATCATACCAAGGACGTGCTCGGCAACGCCATGGAAGGCGTGGCGGAGAAGAAGGCCAAGGTCGATCGCTACAACGAGATCGCGTCGAACTACACCGACGAGACCGCCGATGAAATGGCGCAGCTCCAAGACGAGATCGACGCCAACAATCTCTGGGACCTCGACGCGCAGGTCGAGCAGGCGCTCGACGCGCTGCGCTGCCCGCCGGGCGATGCCGACGTGACGAAGCTGTCGGGCGGCGAGAAGCGCCGCGTCGCGCTCACCAAGCTGCTGCTGGCCAAGCCCGACATCCTGCTGCTCGACGAGCCGACCAACCATCTCGACGCCGAAAGCGTGGCGTGGCTGGAGCGTTATCTCAAGGAATACACGGGCTGCGTGATCCTTGTGACGCACGACCGCTACTTCCTCGACAACATCACGGAGTGGACGCTGGAGCTGGATCGCGGCCAGGGCGTGCCGTGGAACGGCAACTATTCCGGCTGGCTCGAGCAGAAGGCCAAGCGGCTCGAAACCGAGAAGGGGCAGGAGGAGAACCGCCAGAAGGCGATCTCGCGCGAACTCGAATGGATCCGGTCGAGCCCTAAGGCGCGGCAGGCCAAATCCAAGGCACGTATCTCCGCGTTCGACAAGCTGGTTGAGCAGTCCGCACGCGAGGAAGTTGGCAAGGCATCGATGCAGATTGCGGCCGGGCCGAAACTCGGCGGCGTCGTGGTCGAGGTCGATGGGCTGGAGAAGGCCTACGGCGACAAGCTGCTGATCGACGGGCTGTCGTTCAAGCTGCCGCCGGGCGGTATCGTCGGCGTGATCGGGCCCAACGGCGCGGGCAAGACGACGCTGTTCAAGATGATCACCGGGCAGGAAAAGCCCGACAAGGGTTCGATCCGGCTCGGCGAGACGGTGAAGGTCGCCTACGTCGATCAGAGTCGCGGGCATCTCGACGACAAGAAGAGCGTGTGGGAGGAAATTTCCGGCGGCAACGATCAGATCCTGCTCGGCGGCAAGAAGGAAATGCCCAGCCGCGCCTATTGCGGTTGGTTCAACTTCAAGGGTGCCGATCAGCAGAAGAAGGTCGGCCAACTCTCCGGCGGCGAGCGCAACCGCGTGCATCTCGCCAAGTTGCTCAAAGAAGGCGGTAACCTGCTCCTCCTCGACGAGCCGACCAACGATCTCGATACCGAGACGCTGGGCGCCTTGGAGTCTGCGCTCGAAGACTTCCCCGGTTGCGCCGTGGTCATCTCGCATGATCGCTTCTTCCTCGATCGCCTCGCGACCCACATCCTCGCCTTCGAAGGCGACAGCCACGTCGAATGGTTCGAAGGCAACTTCGCCGACTACGAAGAGGACAAGAAGCGGCGCCTGGGCGATCAGGCGGTCGAGCCCCACCGCATCAAGTTCAAGCGGTTTGATCGGTAGGTAATCGGGCGGCTCCCGACCCGCACAAATAAATGCTATATTGAGGCCGAGGAGCCCGCCATGGAAGACGTCGATCTGCGGCACGCGAAAGAGCACCTGGAAGAGCTGATCGAGCGCGCCCGGCGCGGCGAAGACGTGCGCATTACCGATCGGCAAGGAGGCGCTGTCCGACTGACGCCGGTGCGCGAGCCCAATCTGTTTGCACCCCGAGTGACCGACACGATGGAACCATTCGTGCCGCTGAAGGAGCCGCGCAAGCTTGGTCACCTAAAGGGCACGATTCCCCCGCCTCCGGATGACTTTTTCGACCCGCTGACCGAGGAGGAGTTGAAGGATTGGTATGGAGAAGAGCCTTGAGGCTTCTTCTCGATACGCACGCCGTGATCTGGTCGCTTGTGGAGGACAAGAGGCTATCAGATAGAGCGCGGTCAGCAATCGAGGCACCAGATTCGATTGCCCATGTCAGTCTTACTTCGGTTTGGGAAGTCGCCATCAAGGTCGGGCTGAAAAAGTGGCCTGAAGCGGATCAGGTACTCGGCGATATCGAGGCCCATCTTGAACGTGTGCAATTTCGGCTCTTGCCCATCACAATCGCCCACGTCCGGCTCGCCGGCCTGATGCCGTCTCCGCATCGCGACCCGTTCGACCGGCTGCTAGCTGCGCAGGCCTCGATCGAAGGGCTCACGCTGGTAACAGCCGATCCCAAGGTGCAGGCCCTGGGTGCGCCGTGGCTGTGGTGACGAGGCGTGCGGGCTGAGATATCGCCGTCTGACCTCCACCGCCCCCAGAATGTCGCAAAGACAAGGTGATCTTCGCGCCAGCGCATCGCTTATGGCCGGCGAGGGATTGCATGACCGAAGTCAAAGGCGCAACGGGCGCGGGACCTCACGCCGCGGTCGCTTCCCGTCCAGGCATCGGCACCTGGTTCTCTTCGATGGGTTCCGCCATCGCGCTCGTCGTCTCCGGCGTCAGCCTGTGGGAGACGGTGCTCAAGCAGCCCAACCTCAAGGTCTACGTCGGCACGACCATTTCGTACACGCGTGATCCTTGGGGCAGCTACGAGGTGTTCGTGGTGCCCATCACGATCAAGAACTCGGGCGCGCAGGACGGCGCTGTCATGTCGATGAAGCTCGAGCTCACCAACGCCGAGACGGGGCAGAAGGACGTGTTCGAAAGCGCATACACGGCGGACGCAAGCTGGTTTTCCGGCAGCGACAATCTCGCGAACCGCACGAAACGGCCGAAGTCGCCGTTCTCGCCGATTTCAATTGCGGGCCGCTCAGCTTGGAACGGAACCATCTTGTTCTATTCGCCTGAACACCGCGAAAAGAAGGTGGCCGCTCCCAATAGTCAGGTCGCGGGTACGTTGACGGTTACAGCGCCAGATCCGGAAGGTTGGCTCGAACGCGCCTTCGCGAAAATGCCGGGGGCAATTCCTGTGGCGTTCGGGGTGCCGAACTATATGCCCGGCGCTCTGCTTTCCGGCGACGTGGCGCGTTTGAAGGTCTCGCTGGGCGTGCCGGCGCTGCAGCGCTGATTCATCAAATCGGAGGATCGAAAGTGGCCGATCGCATGGCAGCCAAGAGCGAGAGCGACACCATACCTATCCCCTTGCCTCAGGTCCCTCAAATTCAG
>CAMDPA010000433.1 GCA_945903565.1 Devosia equisanguinis
ACCCGGTGTCACGCGCACCTCTGGGCCGAGGCTCGCCACGTCCGCCCCCGTGAGACTCGGGGGTCCGATGATCCGGTTCAACGCCGTGGGTATGCCGTTTAAAATCCTGTGCGGGGCGGCACGTGTGCCGCATCAAATTACTAAACTAACGCGGACACTTGTCGCCCCGCGCCCCTGAGCCACTTTCATCCTTGCGCGGGAAACCGCGTGAGGGTGGGAGTGTTGTCGTCGGCGCCAGAGCAACCAGCGTTGCGATGGCATATCTTTTTCAGTATCGGAGCCAGAACCTATGCAACCGACAGATCCGACAGATCCGACGACGCAGCCGCCAAAGCCAGCGCGTCGATCGGTGCGTCAACGCGCGCTGGTCGTGACGGAGAGAATGCTGCTTCGGCAGCTCCGTGCCGTCGAGCGTCGCGGCAAGCGGGCTGGCCGGCGCAAGAAGCCGCCGAAAGAGATCGCGATCTTGCGCGCGACCGCCGGGCGCATTCGGGCGATCACACTCGAAGGTTGCGACGATTGAGCTTTTGGCTTCTAGGAAATCTACGCGCCGCGGACCTCGTCGAGGATCCGCGCCACCTGTGCCCGGTCGGCGGCGGGCAATGCGGCTTGCGGCGGCACGGGATCGCCGACGTCGTAGCCTTGCAATTCCAGCCCCGCCTTGATGCAGCCGGCGAGATTGTAGCGCGCGAACGCCTCGTTGATGCGCCACAGCCGTCGCTGCAGCGCGAGCGCCTCGTCCCACCGGCCCGCGCGGCAGTGCTCATACAGCGCCACGCTTTCTTCGGGGATCAGACACGCCGGCCCCGCCATCCAACCGACGCCCCCGATCAGCATCACGGCGGCCGGGATATGCGCCGACGCCGAGAACACGCCGAGCGTGTCGCCGCAGCGGTTCATGATCGACATCAGCCGCCCGGTGTTGGTCGAGGCGTCCTTGATGTACTGGATGCGTGGATGCTCCGCGAGCCGCGCGATTACGTCGAGCGACAGATCCGAGCGCTGGAATTGCGGGTTCGTGTAGAGCACCACGGGAATATCGACCGCATCAGCGATCGCCCGAAAATAGCTCTCGACCTGGGTGTCCGACAGCGGAAAGTACGCTTCGAGGATCGCGAGAATGCCGTCCGCGCCGAGCCGCTGCCACGTCAGCGCCTGCACCACGGCGTCACTGGTCGACGTCGAGGCGACACCGGCCACGACCGGCACGCGCCCGGCAGCCGCCTCCACCGTCGTGCGCACCACGGCCTCGCGCTGCTGCGCGTTGAGATAGGCGAATTCCCCGGTGGAGCCGAGCGGCGTCAGCCCATGCACACCCTTGGCGATGAGATCGTCCGCGAGCCGCCCCAGCACCCCAGTCCGCACGCGCCCGTCCGCATCGACGGGCGAGACGAGATACGGGAGCACGCCGTGGAGATTGGCCATATCGCTAGTGCCTCAAACCGATTTCTTCTTCAGTTCCGCCAGATGCGGGAACTGCTCGGTCAGCAGCGAGCCCGGATAATAGGTCGGCTTGAACGGCGCCTGCAGCTTGATCATCGCCAGCCACCGCGCGATCGAGGGCTTGTGCTTCCACAGCTGCTCGAGGTTGAGATCCTCGAGCCGGATCAGGCTCGGCATGACGGAGATATCCGCCAGCGTGAGCTGACCGCCCATCAACCACGGCCCGCCGCTGGCCGAAATCCACTCGTCCATGCGCTCCACGGTGCGCGACAGGCGGCCCATCGCCTCGTCCATATCCTTTTGCGGAAAGCCCTTCTGGCCCATCGCCAGCATGAACTCCTTGCGCAAGGGCTTGGATTCCGCGAACGCCAGGAACTCCGCCGCGCTCATTTTCTGGAACCGCGGCAGGAACGCGATGTTGAACGTCGGCACTCGGATCGACGCCGCTGGCATCTCGTCGATATAGCGCATCATCGTGCGCATCTTGGCGAGTTCGGCAAGCCCGCGCGGCCGCAACGGCGCGATGTTCGGAAACGCCTCGTCGAGGTACTCGATGATGACCGCGGAATCGATCACCACCGCGCCATCGTGGATCATCGACGGCACCACACCGTTCGGATTGATCCTGAGATAGTCGGGCTTGAGCTGATCGCCCTCGAGCAGATTGAGCTTGTGCTCCTCGAACGTGAGGCCTTTCGCGTGCAGCACGAACCGCACCCGCTGGCTGCACGTCGACTGCGGCGCGTTATAGAGCACGATGGGCATGGGCTGTTTCCGGACGTAGAGGCAAGGTGAAAGTAAAGGGATCAGGTTTCAGGGATCAGGTTCCAGGGGCAAGCGAAGGAATCATGCCCTGAAACCTAGAACCTGAAACCTAGCTAGAACCTACTTCGTCTCACTTGCAACCGGCTGCCGGCGCATCAGCTCGTCGACGCGGGCGCGCTCCTTCTGGAACTCGGCCAGCAACTTACCGGTCAATTGCAGCTCGCGCGGCACGTGGATCGACAGCGGATCGACCGGGCTGGCGTTGACCATGATCTCGAAGTGCAGGTGCGGGCCCGACGACAGCCCGGTGTTGCCGACATAGCCGATCACTTCGCCCTGCCGTACGCGAACACCTTCCTGCAAGCGCGGCGCATAGCGGCTCATGTGCGCATACGACGACTGATACCCGTTCGCATGCTGGATGCGGACATAGTTGCCGTACTCACCCTTATACCGGGCTTCTTCGACGATGCCCGCTCCCGCCGCCAGGATCGGCGTTCCCGTCGGCGCCGCCCAGTCGATGCCCTTGTGCGCCCGGACCTGCCGCAAAATCGGGTGGAACCGCATGCCGAAGCCCGAGGCCAGCCGCACGTTCTCCCCGCGCACCGGCCGCCGCAGCAGGAACTTCTTCGAGTTGTTCCCGTTCTCGTCGAAATAGTCGACCGCGTTATCCGGCGTCCTGAACCGCCAGTACCGATAGATTTCCCCGCCCGTCGCCATCGCCGTATAAAGGAGGTCGCCGTAGCTGGTCTCCCCGTTCGGCTCCTCGCGCAGGTCGAAGAAGTACTCGGCGTGATCGCCATTGCCGATCTGCCGCCTGAAGTCGGTGTCGTAGGCGTGAACGCGCAGCTTCTGCAGAATGGTCGCCGACGGCACCCCCTGCATCAGCGCTGCATTATACAGTGCCGCATAGATGCTGGATGAATGCGGATTGTCGCCTTCCAACATCGCCGCGCGCGCCACTTGCGTGGTGAACGGCGTCGCGCTGGCCTCGAAATCGTTGGCGGCATTGCGCGTGACGGAGACCTTGTGCTCGCTGGCGTCGGTGAGCACGCTGAACCGAGCCGGCTCGTCGCCCGCCCGCGTCAGGGACGGCACCATCGTGACCTGGAGGTGCATACCCGGCACAACCAGGTTCTCGTTCATCACGCTGTTCATGGCGCGAACCATCTGCTGCACTTGCAGCCGGTCGCCTCCCATCGCGGCCAGCACGTTCTGCAGCCGCTCGCCACGCTTTATAATGTGAATCCGCTGCACCTGCCGCTGACCGCCCGTCGCCGCATCGGCCGCCAGCTCCGATCGCTTGCGATGCAGCGTGGTCGTATGAGGGTCTTCCGACGGGGAGAGCGGACGACTGAACGAAGCCGACGCGTTCGCCCCGCCCGCTGCCGCCGGCTGGGTGCGGGCCAGGCTTTCCTCCGCATCGAACAGCGCGACGAGCTCGACGACTTCCTGCGTGTCGAGCTCCAATCCGTCATCGGTGGGAACCGCGCCGCCGATACCGGTCAGCTCGTTCACCTGGAACTTGAAGTCGTTGTTCTGACCGCTGGCCGCACCGCTATCGCGACCGCTGCCCGGCGCGCCATAAAGTGCGATCGGATTGAACACCGGAATGACATCGGCATTGCGCGGCGGCACCGCTTGCAATCGCGTGACCAGGCGCACGTAGGGCCGGATCTGATTGTAGGGCCGCCCGTTCCGCCGCACCTGGATCTGCTCATGAATCAGCTGGCGCACGGTCGGCGCGCCCGCCGCCGGCTGCATCCGGTCCGAGCGCGGCACCGCCCACCGTGGCCCGTCGGTCTGCCGCGGCGCTACACCAACACTGGTGCCGAACGGCGATTCCTTGAGCCGGCTCGACACGGTAGGCAGGTCGATCCCAGCTTCGCGAGCATCGAGCGAACCGAAGATTACGACACCGATGGCAATCGCCCCCACCATTGCCGCAAGGCATGTGCTGAGCATCCAGCGGAACCGCCCGGCGCGGCGATGATCGGAATGGTCGGCATCGAAGATGTTCGACAATGCGCGGCGTGCGCGACCGCCGTAGACCTGAGGCAGCCCACGCGCACCGCCATTGACGCGCGCCAAGCGCGGACGCGCGACCGGAGCATGCCGTCTTTGGTCGAGCACGCTGCGAAGATCCCCCTGGAACGAACACTATGCGTCTGCATCCGTCAGTATCGCGGCAATATTGAGGTTAGGACAGATCGCAGAATAACCGCTACGAGTTCCCCGGTCTGCGTGGGCTGATTGTATAGTTCCATTCGGGATGGAAGTCATCGCCGACAAGCTTGACCGCCGCCAACTCGGCTTTGCTGACCTTGATGCCTTTCTCATAGGTTCGC
>CAMDPA010000434.1 GCA_945903565.1 Devosia equisanguinis
AGGGGGTGGGTGGGGTGTGCCCGAGCGGGGTCATGTCGCAGACATGCCTACGGCATGGGCGGTCGTGTCGGAGACGCGCGCTTTCAGCACGGCCCAGTCGCGGAGCGAATTGTCTCGAAATTTGTTCCTGGGAGTTGAGGAGAGATATCTTGCGATAAAACTCTGCTGAAGCAAAATTCCAAGTACGGCGGCGGCGTAGGGGCACATCGAATAGCCAACGAAAAATGGCGGCCACCCATACAAGCGGCCGCCAAGTCAGGCTCTGGGGGTAAACTGGATTGATATCGGCGCGCCGGCGCACGTTTCGTGCGTCAACGGCTGCCCGGAATCTGCGATGTGATGGGGTTCAGCCGGTTTGGCCCGGCGACAGCCGTTTGTGTTTCTCGCGCAGCCGGCGAATTTTCGAAGCGTCAGTGACGCCGAGGGCTTTGATCGCGGTGGTGGGGCGCGTTTTCGGATTGATCCGGATCAGCCTGCCGAGTTCGCGCAGCCAGATCCTGTCATTGATGCCAGTGCCATGCGGGCGGCCCCGCTTCGCCGTATCGGCGGACATGGTCAAATCCTTGAATACATGAGTCATAATCGAAAGATGCCTGATTTGCGGTCGTTTGTGAACTCGCAATCGCAGCAGAAGAAATCAAGATCATGAAGTTGCAGACAAAATTGTTGCCAATTAACGCCAGGAGCCCAGGCGGTTCATTCCCTCTCCCCTCGTTTCAGAGGGGAGAGGGAGAATTAGCCCTACGCCAGAAGACCCGGGGCGCGGCATGTTCCAGACCGCACCCCGGACTGTCATCTCGCTCAGATCAGGCCCTTCGTGCGGGCCAGCGCCGCCAACGGCTGCTCCGGCCGCGCGCCGACGTGGCTGATGATCTCCGCCGCCGCGAGACTGCCGAGCTTGCCGCAGGTCTCCAGGTCGAGCCCTTTAGCGTGGCCATACAGGAAGCCTGCCGCGTAGAGATCGCCCGCGCCCGTGGTATCGACGACCTTGGCGACCGGCGCTGCCGCGACCGTGACGGCCTTGCCGCCGCTTTGGATCACCGCGCCCTTCGCGCTGCGTGTCAACACCGCGAGCTTCACGTCGGCGGCGGCCTGGCGCGCGGCGTCGTCGAAATTCTCGGTCTGGTAGAGCGACTTGATCTCGCTCTCGTTGGCGAACAGGATGTCGACTTGGTCCTTCACCAGCGCCCGGAACGCATCGCGGTGGCGGTCGACGCAGAAGCCGTCCGACAGCGTCAGCGCGACCTGTCGGCCGGCCTTGGTGGCAATGCCCGCCGCCTCGCGGAACGCCGCCTTGGCCTCCTCGCGATCGAACAGATAGCCTTCCAGATATACGATCCGGCCCGCGGCGATCATATCGGCCTTGATCGCCCCGCCATCCAGTTCCGGGCTGACGCCGAGGAACGTGTTCATGGTGCGCTCCCCGTCCGGCGTGACGAGGATCAGCGAACGCGCCGTAGACGCCCCGCCCTTGGACGGCGGCGTATCGAACGCGACGCCGGCCGCGCGGATATCGTGCGCGAAGATCCGGCCAAGCTCGTCGTCGGCGACCTTGCCGATGAATGCCGCCGTGCCGCCGAGCGACGCCACGCCGACGATCGTGTTGGCCGCCGAGCCACCCGAGATCTCCACCGCCGGCCCGATGCTCTTGTAGAGCTCCATCACCGCGTCGGTGCCGATCAGCTGCATGCTACCCTTTTTCAGGTCGCGCGCGGCAAGGAAAGCATCGTCGCAGCGGGCGATCACATCGACGATCGCGTTGCCGATGCCGACGACGTCATAGCGGATCTCGGTCATTGAATTCCCTGAAGCTGTTCTGGTGGCTGTGTATGGGGGCTGCTGTTGTGCGGCGCACTATAGTGTCGAAAGGAGGCGGTGCAACCACAACCTCGGCCAGAACATCGAGTGTACGACCAGCCCGGCACGACTGCGGCTCGCCTCGCCTTCAGTTACCCGCGGAGAGTTTCGCTTCGCGGGCGACACGCTCCCATCGTGTGCGGTCCTCGCGCAGGAACTTCTGGAATTCGGCTGGCGAATTGACGGCTGGCGTTGCGCCGATCTCGCTCAATCGTTTGGTGATGCCGGGACTGCGCACAGCCGCTGCAAACGTCTGTGCGATCTTGTCGATGATCGCCGCGGGCGTTCCAACCGGAGCCACGACCCCGACGAAGGAATTCGCGTCGAACCCGGGCACGTCTTCCGCGATCGCCGGCATCTCAGGTGCGAGCGGCGTACGCTGCAGGCTCGCCACACCGAGTGCGCGGATCTTGCCATCCTGCGCCATCGGCCAGACCGTCGCCATGTTGTCGAACGTGAGATCGACCACTCCCGAGATGAGATCCGCGAGTGCTGGGCCGCCGCCACGATAGGGCACATGCACCATCTGCGTGCCGGTCATCAGCTTGAACAGCTCCGCGGTGAAATGTGTCGAGCCGCCCTGGCCGGTGCTTGCGTAGTTCAGTTTGCCCGGCTGGTCCTTGGCGAACTGGATGAACTCCTTGACGGTCTTGGAGGGCACCTTCTGCGGGTTGACGACCAGCATGTTGGGAAACGTCGCGAGCAATGTGGCCGGCGCAAACCCCGTCACGGTATCGTAGGGCAGGTTGGTTTTGAACGCCGGCAGCACCGTGTGGGTCGAAGCCGTCGCCAGCAGCAGGGTGTAGCCGTCCGGCGTCGCACGCGTCGTGTACTCCGATGCGATCTGCCCGGTTGCGCCGGCCCGGTTCTGGATGACGATCGTCTGCTTCCATTGCTCGCTGACGCTTTGACATACGAGCCGGGCTATCACGTCCGCCGAGCCTCCCGCCGCAAACGGCACGACGAATTCGATCTGCTTTGACGGATAGCTCGCCGCCTGTTCCTGCGCGGTTGCGGGCGCGGCCGTCAGCATCGTCGCGGCCAAGGTGGCAGAGATGGTGGCTGCGTTCACGACTGGCTTCATCGAACCGCTCCTGGGTTGTCGCATGCGAATGGCAAGTGGGACAGTTCTGGCAGGTCAGGATGGACGAGCATCACCTGCGATCGTCGTGCGCCACATCAGGCGCACCTGGTCGGCGGGGAAGTCGCGCCGCGCGTGGATCGAGGACCGGTTGTCCCACATCACGACGTCGCCCTTCTTCCATTCGTGCTCGTAGATGAACTCCTCCCGCTCGATGAAATCGAACACGCGGCTGAGGATCGCTTCGCTCTCGCTCTCGGGCACTTCGACCAGCTTCTGCGTCATCAGCCGGTCGACGTAGATTGCGCGCTTGCCGTTGTCCTCATGCGTGCGGACAGCGGGGTGGACCGATTGGCTGACGGCCTTCACCGCGTTGGGGTCGCCCTTCTTGTTGCTGCCGTAGTTGAACGAGTTGAAGGCCGTGCGGCCTTCGAGCCCCTTCTTCAAATCGGCGGGCAGGGCGTCGTAGGCGGCGAACAGGTTCGCGAACGCGGTGTTGCCGCCGAATGTCGGCACCGCCAGCGAATACAGCAGGGTCGCCTTGGTCGGGATCTCGCGATGGATCGTATCGTGGTGAAACCACATCTCTCCGTCGGGATGCGCGCCAATCGGCTTGCCATCTTCGCGGATGTTGGTGATCAGCATGATCTGCGGCAGCAGCTGGCGCTGCGTTTCCGACTGGAACTCCTTGGGGCGCGTGTACTCCGCGCAGTCGCCGAACTGGCCCGTCGCGCGGACGAGCTGCTCTTGCGTCAGCTCTTGCCCCCTGAAGATGATCACGGTGTGCTCGACGAAGATCTTCCAAATTTCCGCGACAACGTCCGGCGGCAGCGGCTGGCCGAGATCGACACCCAGGATCTCGGCACCCGTGTGCCGCGAAAGCTTGCGTGCTTCCACCATCGCCTGCATCCCCCTCGTCACGCTCGAGCCTGCATTTCCGCAGGATAGTTCGGATCGAGAGGAAGCCGCAAGCGGATGGGCGCTGCAGGCCGGACGCGCTAAATCGCCTCGACCTTGTGGGCGGTGCCAAACCGGCCGAACGCGTGGCTCGATACGCCATGGCGGATGGAGCCCTGATAGTGGGTGAGCGGCTGCATCACCGTCACCTTGATGATCGCGGTCTCCTCGGCCTTCACCGCGCCGGCGTGCACCGCCACTGCCGCCAGCACGCTGTCGCCGGTATAGACGTCGGTGCCCCACACCATGCCTTCCGTCGCGCCGGTGACGCGGAAGTAGTAGGTGTTGCCGGGCTGGTCGCACAGATCCATGATCCGCTGCGGCGCGTCGGCGGCGAGCAACCCCTGATCGAGCAGCCCACGGATCTCCTTGCGGGTCAGCTTGCCCTGGCGGTCGAAGTGCGCGACCAGTTCCTGGATGACTTTCATGGGGGGGCTCCTTGTAGGGCGGGTAAACGGCGATTATCGCCGTGCAACCCGCCGATGTCGCGACGAGGTGAGGATGGCGGGTTGCGCGCCAGTGCGCTTACCCGCCCTACGAAGATTGCATCATCACGATCCGCCCGTAGGGCGGCTGAAACCCCGCCGAGGCGCCCGGCGTCAGGACCCACAGCACCTGATACGGCATCTGCTCCAAGGGATAGGCGATGTCGCCGTCGGTG
>CAMDPA010000435.1 GCA_945903565.1 Devosia equisanguinis
CGTCCTGCGCCACGGCCAACGTCATTTTCCTCACGCCTGATGCATGATCCGGGCTAGGTAGCGCCTGGGAATGTCGGGCTTCGCGCGAAGGGCGCTCAGCGCCGACCTACGGGCGCATGCGTTCGGCTGTGGGGCGGCGTGTTCGGCTGTTGCATGCGGCGGTCGGGGGAAATACGGTGGGGCATGCTGGGCGATCCGGCCGGCACTAATGCCGGCGTGCCCATCTAGGAGGCATTAGATATGCACGAGACTTCGAGTATCAGCGCCCGGATGACCACGCGGGGCGGCATGATCGGCGTGGCCGGCGCCGCAGCCGTCGCCTTGCTGGCGACCGCCGCCTTGGCGCCTGCGTTCGCACAGGCCCCGCCGGGGTTCAGCCCGATCGATAAATCCGACCCCAAGCAGAGCAAGCAGGACGTCGGCCTCAAGCCGCATCCGACACCGCCGATCGCGGCTGCCGCGGACAAGATCCCCGTGGGCAAGATCAAGCTGCCGGCCGGTTTCCGGGCCGAGGTCTGGTCGACCGGACATCCGGGCGCGCGCACCATGGTGCGGGGCGATAAGGGCACGATCTTCATGGGCACGCGCCTGATCGGCCGTGTCTATGCGATCACCGACGACATGGGCAAGCGCCATGTCCGCACGCTCACACAGGGCCTGACGCAGCCGAACGGCCTCGCGTTCAAGGACGGCGCGCTGTACGTGCTCGCGATCAACCGCGTGCTGCGCTACGACAACATCGAGGACAAGCTCGACAATCCCGGCACGCCGGTGGACCTGACCGAAAAGTTCGGCCTGCCGCCGGAGATCCATCACAACTGGAAGTACGCGGCGTTCGGACCGGACGGGAAGCTCTATGTCCAGGTCGGCGCCAACTGCAATATCTGCGAGATCAACCCCGGTATTCACGGGCAGATCCGCCGGTACAATCCGGATGGCTCGGGCATGGAGATCGTGGCGCGCGGCGTGCGCAACACGGTCGGCTTCGACTGGCATCCGGTGACGAAGGAGCTGTGGTTCACCGACAACGGCCGCGATTGGGCCGGCAACGATGGTCCCGCGGACGAGCTCAACCGCATCGCCAAGGGCAACGAGGGCGCCAACTTCGGATTCCCGTACTGCCACGCGAACGGCATTCCTGACCCGCACGTGAAGCGCCCGAATCCGTGCGCTGGCGTGACGATGCCCGCAGCGCTGCTCGGCCCGCATGCCGGCGCTCTCGGCATCACGTTCTACACCGGCAAGATGTTCCCCAAGTCGTTTGAGAACGTGGCGTTCGTTGCGCGTCGCGGCTCCTGGAACCGCGAGAAGAAGTTCGGCTATGACGTCGTGATGGTGCGGACGAATTCGAACGGGACCGCCAAGATCGAGCCGTTCATGAGCGGACTGCTCGACGAGAAGGACAATGCGTTCTCGGGGCGGCCCACCTATGTGCTGCAGATGCCGGATGGCGCGTTGCTCGTCTCGGACGAGCAGAACGGCGCGACCTACCGCGTCAGCTACGGGCGGCAGAAGGTTGCCGGCAACAGCAAGTAACGGTTGGGCTCTGTGATCAATCTCAAGCTGACAGCAGTGCGGTCGCCGGCCTTGTGGCTGGCGACCGTTTCGTTTCTCGCGGCGGTGCTGGCGGTTGGGCCAGTCGCGGCGCAACCGATGCCGTTGGCGGAGCGCATCAAGCAGTGCGCGGCATGCCATGGCGACGACGGCAACTCAAAGATCGAGAAGATCCCTTCGCTCGCCGGGCAGCCGGAGTTCTTCATCCTCAATCAGTTGTTCCTGATGCGGGAGGGCGTGCGGCGCATCGAGGCCATGGAGAGCTTCGTCAAGGACTTGAAGGACGAGGACCTGCAAGGGTTGTCGGCGCACTTCGCCAAGCTGCCGCCGAAGCCGACCGAGGAGAAGGTCGATCCGGATCTGGTCAAGCGCGGGGCGGTGATTTCCGACCAGAAGCGGTGCGGCTCGTGCCATCTGCCGAACCTGGCGGGGCAAGAGCAGATGCCACGGCTTGCCCGGCAGCGGATTGACTACCTGATCGAGTCCATGAAGTCCTATCGCGACAACACGCGTTCGGGTGCCGATACGGCCATGAGCGCGGCGCTGGGCGCCGCATCGGACGCGGATATCGCGGCACTGGCGCACTACGCTTCGACGAAGTGAGCCTTGGCTGGGCGATCCGGTGCCTTGTGATGGCTGGGTTGCAGGTCGCATGCGACGCGTTGGCGTGGCGTGAAAATTCCTGAAAAATCAGTGGCGGTGTTGCAAGTCCGCGCTTCCCCGGCGCGGGTTCATTTGCTATAAGGCTGCAACGTGGCTTGTTTCGGTGGCTGAGAGGCTCACCGACCAGCGCGACGCCCGGATCGCGGCGCAGCGCCTTCTTTGGCCCCGTCCCCTCCCATACCCCTATCTATTCGACCTTGCGGCGCAGCCTCTCCCCCGCCCCCAAGCCAGCAGGTCGCCCCGGAGTAATTTATGGCCGAGATGAAGCTGGACGACCTGAAGTCCAAATCCCCTACCGAGCTGCTTGCCTTCGCGGAAGAACACGGCGTCGAAAACGCCAGCACCATGCGCAAGCAGGAATTGATGTTCGCCGTGCTGAAGCAGCTGGCGGCGAAAGAGATCGAAATCATCGGCATCGGCGTGGTCGAAGTGCTGCAGGACGGCTTCGGCTTCCTGCGCTCGCCGGATGCGAACTATCTGGCTGGGCCGGACGACATCTACGTGTCGCCGTCGCAGATCCGGCGCTTTGCGCTGCGCACCGGCGATACGGTCGAGGGCCATATCCGCAGCCCGAAGGAGGGCGAGCGGTACTTTGCCCTGCTCAAGGTGAGCAACATCAACTTCGAGGAGCCGGAGAAGGCCCGTCACAAGGTCAACTTCGACAACCTGACACCGCTGTATCCGACCAAGTGGCTGAAGCTCGAGATCGAAGATCCCACGATCAAGGATCTGTCGCCGCGGGTGATCGACATCGTGGCGCCGATCGGCAAGGGCCAGCGCGCGTTGATCGTCGCGCAGCCGCGCACCGGCAAGACGGTGCTGATGCAGAACATCGCGCACTCGATTACCGCCAACAATCCGGAAGTCTACCTTATCGTGTTGCTCATCGACGAGCGGCCGGAGGAGGTGACCGACATGCAGCGCACGGTGAAGGGCGAGGTGATCGCCTCGACCTTCGACGAGCCGGCGACACGGCACGTGGCGGTCGCGGAAATGGTGATCGAGAAGGCCAAGCGGCTGGTCGAGCACAAGCGCGACGTGGTGATCCTGCTCGACTCGATCACGCGTCTTGGCCGCGCCTACAATACGGTGGTGCCGTCGTCCGGCAAGGTGTTGACGGGCGGCGTCGATTCCAACGCGCTGCAGCGGCCGAAGCGGTTCTTCGGTGCGGCGCGCAACATCGAGGAAGGCGGCTCGCTGACCATCATCGCGACGGCGCTGATCGACACGGGATCGCGCATGGACGAGGTGATCTTCGAGGAGTTCAAGGGCACGGGCAACTCGGAAATCGTGCTCGACCGCAAGGTGTCGGACAAGCGGATATTCCCCGCGATCGATATCGCCAAGTCCGGTACGCGCAAAGAGGACCTGCTCATTCCGAAGGAGCAGCTCGCCAAGACCTACATCCTGCGCCGCATTCTCAACCCGATGGGCACCCAGGACGCGATCGAGTTCCTGATCGACCGGTTGCAGAAGACCAAGACGAACGGGGATTTCTTCCAGTCGATGAGTACGGGGAAGAATTGAGGGTGAGCGGGGTATCAGGCCTGCTAGGGTCTGACACCTGGAGGCGCACTCAACATCCCGGTCCGAACACGCAAAGACCAAGCAACCGGTCCATTTCCGGCGCATAGATGCCATCGGACCACTTGAGCTTCGCCTGCTGCAGCTCTGCGAGCTTCACGACAGTCGCGGTATCGAATGTGTCGGATTCTGGCAGGCCTATCGCCTGCCTCAACTTGCGCACGCGTTCGCTGCGCGAACCGAACCTCAATCGTTCGATATGCGTGCGGCGTTCCTCGGCGCCGAGCGCCGCCTGTTTCACCTCCAGCCCTGCGGCAACTGCCGCATCCAGACCCGTGAGCAGGACGATATCGACACGCTTGCCGTCGTCCGCGCCGAGGCTGCTCTCCGACAGTCCCAGCGCTGACCGGAACTGCGCGAATTCCAGTGTGTGCTTGCCTTCGCTGAATACGCCCCTGATCGTCAACGAGCCGTTTGACGAGAAGCGCACTGGCGAGTGAGACGGATGGAGATTGTCGGCAACGGCGGCGACGTCCCATCGATCGGTGATGTCGTACATCAGGTTGTTGTAGGTCCGCCGCACGGCAATGGTCGGGGGACGATCCGGCGTTACGCCCTGCCGTAGAATTCCCGGAATTAGCGTGGCGCCACGTTGCGAATACCTATCCCCTTGGCTCAGGTCGTCCTCTGAACTGACCCGTACCATCTACAACGCCTCGTCTCGTCGACCAGCATCCGCATCGTCCGCGGCGGGTGCGTGACGAGCTGCTCGAACACCCGCGCGGTGATCCGGCCGATGCCTTTGGT
>CAMDPA010000436.1 GCA_945903565.1 Devosia equisanguinis
CGCCTCGAACTCGGCGGCGGTCTTGGGAAAATCCCGCCACAGATCATCCGACTTATGCTGTGTCATGGCGCCAACTCCTGGTTGTCGCCGGTAGACCATACAATTGCGCTGAATTTGAGGGACCTGAGGCAAGGGGATAGGTATGCCAAGGATGTGCCGCCTTATGCGATTGTCGGTGGCTGTCCAGCGCGAATTATCCGCATGCGTTTTACCGAGAACCGTATTGCTCAATTGGTCGCCATGCAGTGGTGGGACTGGCCAGACTCAGACATTCTGAAAAAAGTGGACCTCTTGTTTCCGTCAGAGTAGCACTCAGGTTAGGATTCTTCATGTCAACGCCGGAGAGATTGTGCGGCGGATAGCCGAAGCAAAAGTACAGCAGCGATGACAGCAAGAAGGCTCCCGATACCGGGGGCCTTATTGTTTTTTCGGCTTACGACAGAACGGGCTCGTCAGGTGGTGGCCCGGCCTTTGTACGGCGTCATCTGCGTTTGGAATGCGCGCGCCTGAAGTCGTCTTCATTCATTTCCAGGTGCGCACGTGGTGCGTTTTGTGGCACAGTCTGTGGCACAAAAAGAAGCGACAGTAGGATTTAAGGGTCACCGGTGTGGTCAAAAAAAGCCAATAAAACCAGTGATATATGCGCGTACATACGCGCATGTATATGGCTCCGCGGGTAGGATTCGAACCTACGACCAACCGGTTAACAGCCGGTTGCTCTACCGCTGAGCTACCGCGGATTAAGTGCTCAGATCAACGAACTCGCGGTGCATACCAGAAAGCTCGCGAGGCTTAAAGGCCTCATTTGTGCTGTGCGTCTCTCCGTCATCGCGCAGGTGTGAGGGAGCAGACGATCAGCGCCATCAGCCGATCGCTCCCGTCACGCGCTGATCGCCGGTGGGCTGCTCGTTCCGCGGCGCGCGGTGGCCGATTGGCGCGCGCGTTCGCCGGGCGTGCTGGCGACGGCGATGGCTTCGAAGGCCGTGCGCGCGGCTTCGGGCAGAGCGTCGAGAAACGGTTGCCACAGCTTCGTGCGCCGGCGGGTGCGAGTCGCGCGGGTCAGCTTGACCATGTGCCGGGCTTCGGCGAGGCGCAGGGGGGCTGGGCGCCGAGCCAAGCGTATGCCGCCTGCCAGACGTCCAGCGGCGCGCGCCGGTTGCGAGGGCCGCGCAATTGGGCGATGGCGGGGTGGCCCGGCTCGCGGTCGTGCACGGCGATCTCGATGTCGGCGACGCTGCGGCCCTCGGCGCGGATGCTGAAAATGCGCGCGGTGCGGCCCTCCAGCCGATCGGTGTAGCGGTCAAGGCAGTTGTCCATCGCCAGTGCCTCCGCGATGAAGTCGTCGGCTGTACGCAGTGCGACGAAGTCGTAACCGGCGGAGGTTCCTTCGGCGAGCCAGCAGTCCGTGAGGCCGGGGCCCAGGCAGACGTCGAGCGCCAGCCGTTCCCGCCAAAGTTGTGCTTCCTTGGCTGCCCGGGGCACGCCGATGGTTGGGCTCCAGCGTGTGGTGAGCAGCGCGGCGGCGCGACAGTCCGTCGTGGCGCCGGAAAACCAGGCCCAGGCGAGGACGGTGAGGAACGTTTCCGCGTGGGGGGCGGGCAGGGCAGCCCGATACTGCTGCGCGACCCATAACGCTAGACCGGGCCGGCGGGTATGGTGTGCGATCGAGACCCGCTCGAGCCAGGCCGCCGCGGCGGCGGGTTGGGGTGGGATGAGCGAGACGAGGCGGGCGGCAAGGGCTGGATCGGCAGGTGGTTCGGTAAGCGGAGCTTGCAGGGCGGCGGGGGGCAGTTTGCGCAGCCACATCGGCAAGCCGATCCGGCCGGCTGCCTCGCGCAACGGCATCCCTTCGACGACGGCGGCAAGCGCGGATCGCCTTCGGGTCTCGCTGCCGTACTTCGTCGCAAGCGCGAACAACAGGGCCGGAAAGCTGTCGGCGAGATCGCCGATCGCGGGAGACTGCCGCATCAAGTCGAGGATCGGTGGGCGGTAGTGCTCACAGAAGGCTTCGATCCGCCTGGAATGCCGGTCGTCCAATAAATCTGTGTCGGCCGGTTCACGGGGCGTGGATCGGGAGGAACGATACTCGTTATGCCGCATGTGCTCATACCCTTGCTGACGAAGGGTTGGTTAACGCGGCATCGTGGCGGAACGGGGGAGATCGTCCACAGCGCAACTGTGCAGGCAACTCGACGCGCTTCGAAATATCGACATTAAGGTCTGTAATTACAAAACCTTACGATCTCCATCGCCAATACGGAGACGGGCTTGCGTTTCCGTAAGATCACTTGTTCGACGATCGAAAATTCGCAAGCGCCTGCCGTCGCTGTTGGCTGAGCGCAACGCTTGCGAATCGGCTGATCAGGCGGGTTGTGCGGTTGGCGGGGGACGCCGCCACCGATCGAGACTCCAACGCGTGCGTGGCTTGACGCCTTCGAGGGGGCCCTTGGGCGGAATGGCCGGACGGCCGGCCAGCATGTTGCGGATCGCGTCGCAGACAATCGGCTCCTCCCAATACCGCAGATGTCCGCCGGGCTTCATCTCGATATCGTGGAACGGGTAAGCGGCGCGCACAGTCGCAGCGTCCGCGGCGTATGGGCCCGTCGTTGGCAAGATCGGCCCAGCGATCGGGTCGTCGGAGCGATAAAGGTTGGTCCACGAGGCAATGTGAGGGGCAAGCTTGGTCAGGGCCTCCTCCATGTCACCGTACTCGTTGAAGTAGTAGCCATACAGGGCGCCCAGCGGGGAGCCCGCGGTCAGAACATTGACGCGCACGCCGAGCCGGGCGGCGTCGTTCTTCAGGAAGTCATACACGATGACAGAGCCCTGGCTGTGCGAGAGCAGAATGACATCCTTGTAGCCGCCGGTGGTGATCAGCTCGGTCACCAGCACTTCCAGGCGGCGGGTGATGTGATCGCGCCTGATGGGGCTGTCGATCTCGCTCAGCATCATACGCGGCCCGATGCTGACCCGTGTCCGGTAGTGGTGATCAATCAGGCCCTGCATGATCTGTAGAACGCCGCTCAGCGGTGTCGCGATCTGCGGCAACTGAGCGATCACGACGAGGGTCATGGTGGTGAGTATCGCCATCTGCACCACCTCGGCGGGCACATCGAACTGGCGCACGCTGGGTAGCCCGATCATCTGCATCAGAGGTTGGACGAAACCGACGCCTTCGATCCAGGCGAGGCAAAGCACGATGTTGACGAGGCCGAACGCCAGGAGCGCCAAGATCACCGAGTTGTTGATGATCAGCCGGGGAAGTTTGAGTTTTCCGTCCATGAGGCGTGTCTGGCGTGCTCGGATGTGCCTGTAGATGCCCACCACCACGGCGATCGAGCCAACGATGACGAGAACGAAGCCGTGCCAGATGAACGACATCGCCATCTCGCGCATCGCCTTCAGCATGTCGAAGTTGAGCGTTTGCGGAAAGCGCATTTGCACAGTCGCCCGCAACTCGTCGCGCAGGGAATGCGGCATGGCGTTGAGTAGCTGCTCGTCCTGCAGCGTCAGCCGGTGCATGAGATCGACGGCTTCGCGGTTGCGCTCGAGCTTGGTCTGGCAGCTCACGGGCTGCTTCATGGTGGCGTAGTTGAGGCTGCCGCGACACAGCACGTCGTCCATGTGAACGATGCCGATCGCGGGCAACACGGTCAGCCAGACACAAGACTGCGTTACCGCCAGGGCGAGGGCGACGAAGATGCCGCGATGATATGCGCCCCAGTGGCGCCAGTGCGCAATGTAGACGATGGCAGCGAGCAGGAAGGCGACGGCCATCAGAATCGCCCAGATCGCCCACAGCCAGCCGAGATAGGGGTAGAACAGGCCGAAGGCCGTGAAGTGGACCGTCGACGACGACGTCGTGACTTTCGACGAGATGGTGGTGGGGTTGTCGAAGAAGAATTGCCGGGTCATATCGCCGACCGGGCTGAGATGTAGAATGAAAAAAGCGGCCCAGAACGCAACAAACAGCCCCAGATCGGCAAAGCCGACTTCCTTGATGCGGCGTGTGTAGAAGACGTAGAGGCCGGACAAGAGAAGGCCGAATAATACCACAGAGAGGTAGTCGAGGTAGACAAATCCTGCATAGTGCGGGTAGCGCGCGGGGCGCAGCCAGAGCGCATCGGCGAGATAGAATGCAGCGACGCAGACGATGTAGGCGGCGCACGTCGCAATGACGATGCGCTTGCGAAACTTGATGCCGACGGCTGCGGCGGCAAGCATGAGGCTTGCGAGCAGCGTCAACAGTGTCTGGCGCGTATTCAGGTTGCTCAACGTGTCCAGATAGCCGGCCACCTGTGGGACGAGCCAATCGGGGAACAACGCCAAGATGCCTTCGCTCTTTTCTTGCTTCATCCCCAGGATCGCCATCACGTCCTCGCGCTCGGGGATCCAGCCGAAACTAAGGACGGATCGCAAAAAAGCTGAATCGTGATCTGTGTGCGTGCGACCGTGTGACTCGGCAGCGCGGGATTCCTTGTCCCGGCGAACAGTCGTACGCCGTTGCATGATCGACAGACAAGCCATTCGGCAAAGATGGGAAGCCG
>CAMDPA010000437.1 GCA_945903565.1 Devosia equisanguinis
CCCGAGATCATGGCCTTGCTCCGGTCAAGCGTGCTCGGCCTCATCCGCCGCACCGGACGCAAACCCACCGAAGCCCGTCCCGCCTACGCCGCCCACCCCAAAGCCGCGATCAGGCTGCTCATGGGCTCATGAATTGAATTGCCCTGGGGGTACCTCTGGGGAACAGTTGGCTTGCATCACGTGGCTTGCATCATGAGACTGGCGCTCAATAGTGTATGGCCTGGTACCAAACGCGATATCGCGATCGATGCAGTAAAGGGGCGGGCATGCAGGCGAGTGGCAACAGGCTGATCGGGGCGGCGATCGAGCGCTTCGAGGATCTGCGGTTTTTGCGAGGACAAGGCACGTATGTCGCCGACATCGCACGCGAAGGCGCGTTGTGTGCGGTGATCGTGCGCAGCGCGGTGGCGCATGGGGTAATCCGCGGCATCGACACGGCGGCAGCGCGCGCCATGCCGGGCGTACATGCGGTGCTAACGGCGGCGGATATCGGGGAAAAGGTGCCGCGCATTCCGCTGCGGCTCGATGGGCAGGATTCCTACAAGCCGTTCGAGCAGCCGGTGATCGCCACAGGCAAGGTGCGCTACGTCGGCGAACCGCTGGCGATCGTGATCGCCGACACTCAGGCGATCGCGGAGGACGCCGCCGATACCGTCAACGCGGACATCGAGGTGTTGCCGGCGGTCGTCGAAGCACGCGATGCGGCGGCAGGCATGGTGCTGCTGGTCGAAGCGGCGGGCTCGAACAGTCCGGCCAGCATCGAGGGCGTGAAGGGCGACGCCGCCGCGGCGTTCGCGGATGCGCACTATGTCCGGCGCGAGCGGTTTCGCGTGCATCGCCACAGCGCCATTCCAATGGAGCCGCGCGGTTTGCTGGCGGAATGGGACAGCGCGGGCCAGCGGCTCACCCTGTTTGGCGCGGCGAAGGTGCCCTACCACAACCGCCGTCTGCTGGCGCAGTTGATGGGGCTGGCGGAGGACCACGTCGACCTCGTGGAAAATGACGTCGGCGGTGGGTTCGGCGTGCGCGGCGAATTTTATCCGGAAGACTTTCTGGTGCCGTTCGCGGCGCGCAGGCTCGGCCGCCCGGTGCGCTGGATCGAGGACCGGCGCGAGAACCTGATGGCGACCAACCACGCGCGCGAGGCCGAGTGCGAGATCGAGATCGCGTGCGACAGGGACGGCCGCATCCGCGGTTTGCGCGCGAACTCGATCGTCAACACGGGCGCGTATATCCGCACCACGGGATCGACGCCGCCGCGCAACATCGCGCAGGTGTTGCCGGGGCCGTACCGTATCGAGAACGTGCGCTCGGTGGTGACGATCGTCGTTTCCAACAAGACACCGTCGGGCACGTATCGAGGGCCGGGACGTTATGAGGCCGACTTCTTCCGTGAGCGCATGATCGAGCTGGCGGCGCGCGATCTCGGCATCGATCCGGTCGAGATGCGCCGCCGCAATCTCGTGCTCGATGCCGACATGCCCTGGCCGATGCCGACGGTGGTGCCGCTCAACATTCCCAGCGAATGCGACAGCGGCGATTATTCGATCACGCTGGAGCGGTGCCTGGAAGAATTCGGCTGGGACGAGAAGGCGAAATTGCAGGGCAAGCTGATCGACGGCGTGCGCCACGGGATCGCGATCGGCTGCTATCTGGAAGGCGCGGGTTCGGGCAAGGAGAGCGCGCGGCTGATCCTGCAGGGCGATGGCCGGGTGATGGTCAACGTCGGTTCGTCCGCGATCGGGCAGGGCGTCGAGACGATCTTCCGGCAGATCGCGGGCGACCTGCTCGATCTGCCGCTGGAGCGGATCGCGGGTGTGCAACACGGCTCGACGGGGCTCGTGGTGGACGGTGGCGGCGCGTTCTCATCGCGCTCCACGGTGATGGCGGGATCGGCGATTTCGCTGGCCGCGGCTACGTTCAAGGCGTCGATCCGTGCGGCGGCGGCGGCAAAACTCGGCTGCGCTGTGGGCGATGTCGAGATCGCGGACGGTGCGGTGCGCGGTCCGGGTGGGCGTGTCGTGAGCTTCTCCGAGATCAGCGCGGAGGTTCCCCCGGCCGACGGCGTCTATACCTCGCCCAAGCGCACGTATTCGTATGGCGCGCATGCGGCGCATATCGCGGTCGATACCGGCACCGGCGGCGTGAAAGTGCTCGACTATGTGGCCGTGGAGGATGTCGGCCGCATCGTCAATCCGGCGACGCTGCATGGGCAGTGCCTGGGCGCGATCGTGCAGGGGCTCGGCGGCACGCTGCTCGAGCACCTCGTCTACGACGCGGAAGGCCAGTTCCTGAGCGGCTCGTTCGCGGACTACCTGATGCCGACGGCCAGCGATTTCCCCCGCATCGATGTGCACGCGATGGAGATGAAGCCTTCGCCGAACAATCCGCTCGGCGCGAAGGGCGCGGGGGAAGGCGGCATCATTCCGGTCGGCGGGCTGATCGCCAATGCGGTGGCGAACGCGATCGGCATAGACGTGTTCGAGCTGCCGCTGTCGCCGGAGCGTGTATGGGCGCTGGCGGCAGCGGGGAGATAGCGTTCCGATAAGGTTGGCCACGTCCGCTTCGAGGGGTGGCCTACCGGCCTTACGCAACTTTTTCGGTCTGACGCGACAGTTTCGCCTGGAATTTTCGGACCGTCGCAGAGACGCTGATTTCAATCTCGCTCACCAGCGGCCGGCACGACTCGATACTGTTGGCATTGGCCGCGTTTTCGAGTCTTTGGCAGAGTTCGGAAAGCCCTTGCTCGCCCAGGTTTGCAGCCGACGCTTTGAGACTATGCGCATTCAGGACCAATGCAGGAAAATTCTCGGCATCGAGGGCCTGACGCAACGCGTCGACGGCCGTCGGCGCGTGGATGATCATGGTTTTCAGCAGCCGCTCGAGCAACGCGGGACGCCCCGCAAACAGCCCCTCGAGCATTTCGCTATTGTCGGCCGGCGAAACAGTCGCGTCGGACGAAGCTTTCGGTGGATGCGCAGTCGTCTGTTTTGACTTGGCGGATTTGCGTACAGCGGGTTTCTTTGCGGCAGGTGTTTTCGCCGGAGTCCGCTTCTTCGTTTCCTTTGCAGGTTTTGGCTCGTCCGATTTCAGCAGCGGCAACTGGCCGGCGGCTTCTGCTTTTTTGCTTACCGACCGCTCGACTGCCGTTGTCGGCGCCCATTTGCGCAATACACTGACCAGCTGGGCCTCCGTGAACGGCTTACTCAGATAATCATCCATATCCGCGGCAAGGCAGCGCTCGCGGTCCTCCTTGTAGGCATTCGCCGTGACGGCGATGATGGGCGTCCGCGGAAGTTTCAAGGCGTGCTGACGCTGGCGGATGAGACCGGTGGCCGTCAGGCCGTCCATGTCGGGCATCTGGCAGTCCATCAGGATCAAGTCAAAACCCTCTTTCTCGTAGGCGGCGACAGCATGCCGGCCGTTCTCAGCCACCTTGACCTGACACCCGAGCAGTGTGAGCAACTCCGTGGCAACCAGAACGTTGATGGGATTGTCTTCCGCCAAAAGAACCTTGGCGTTGATCAAGACGTCTGCCGTGCGAGGGGCGCCGTCGCCGTCCACGGCGGCAGTCGTCGTGCGCGGAGCGCAACCGATGGCGCGGGCGAACGTGGTGATGAGATCGACTTCGCGCACAGGCTTGGTCAACAAGGCATGCGCCCCGAGACGGCGGGCATCGGCGAGGTCGCCGGCCCAGCTCATGGACGTGACCATGATGGTTTTCAGGTTCGTCAGCCGAGGCTCCGCACCGATCGCTTTCAGCAGCTCGATCCCGCTCATGTCCGGCATGATCATGTCGACGATCGCGCCGGCAAATGGCCTTCCCTCGACGGCTGCCGCGACGAGTTGCTCGAGGCCGTCCATCGCGGTGGCCGCAACGGAAACGTCCGCGCCCGCCACGCCCAGATAGCTCGCGAGAATCTCACGGTTGGTCGCGCGGTCATCAACGACCAGAACGCGCGTCTCCAGTGGCAACTGCCGGCCGACCAGCCGGACGGACTTGCTGCTATCACCGATCTCCAGTTCCAGTGTGAACGAGATTGCGGTGCCTTTGCCCAACTCCGAGTCGATGTCGAGTTTCCCGCCCATCAATTCGACAAGATGGTTGGAAATCGACAGCCCGAGCCCGGTGCCGCCGAACCGCCGCGAAACGGAGGTATCTGCTTGCTGAAACGGCGCCAGGAGCTTCTTGATCGCGGCCTGGTCGATGCCTATGCCGGTGTCACGAACCACGAACTCCAGCAGCGTCGAGCCCGTCGCGGCTTGGCGCGTCGTGACGCGCAACGAGACCTCACCCGATGCCGTGAATTTCACGGCGTTACCTATCAGGTTGACACAGATCTGGCGCAGGCGCCCCTGGTCACCCCATACAATGTCGGTAGCACACGAGTTGTCCGGTTCCAGTAGCACACGATATGTCCGGTAATCCGTGATTCTCTCAATGCGCAGCATTGGGGGGATTGGATGAGCCGGGCCAAGTGTGACGAGGACCGGAGAATGGAGAAGTTTCTGGACGTTTAC
>CAMDPA010000438.1 GCA_945903565.1 Devosia equisanguinis
AGAGCGCCGCCCACGAGAGCGGCGAGGAGCCGAGGGAGAGGACATGAACCGTTTCGTATCCATGATGCTTGCCGCGGCGCTGGTGCTGATCGGCACCTCCGCGCCGTCACACGCGCAGGCCGACTATCCCAACAAGGGGATCCGCCTGATCGTCTCCGCGGCGGCCGGCGGCGGCAACGATCTGATCGCGCGCATCGTCGCCCAGCACCTGCAGCCAAAGTGGAAGCAGTCGATCGTCGTCGAGAACCGGCCGGGTGCGGGCAACAACATTGCCGCCGAGTTCGTCTACAAGTCGGAGCCGGACGGCTATACCTTCCTCGTTTCGCCGCCCGCGCCGCTGGTCGTCAACAAGGCGCTGTTCAAGGAGCTTCGGTTCGAACCCGAGAAGCTGGAGCCGGTTTCGATCTCGTCCTACATTCCCAACGTGCTGGTGGTGAAGCCAGGCTCGCCGTTCAAGACCGCGCAGGATTTGATTGCCTATGCCAAGGCCAATCCCGGCAAGCTCACCTACGGTTCGCAGGGCAACGGCACGACCGGCCACCTGACCGGCGCCCTGTTCGAGATGATGATCGGCGCCAAGCACGCCCATCTGCCCTACACCGGCGCGGGCCCCGCGCTGCGCGATCTCGCGGGCGGTGTCTATGATTTCATCTTCGCCGACATCGGCACCGTGTTGCCGCTGACGCAGGGCGACAGTCCCGTGATCATGCTGGCCGCCACCACCAAGGAAGCGCCGAGCATCGCCAAGCACCTGCCGACCATCGCCCAGGTGGGCTTGCCCGATCTGCTGTCGGACACCTGGACTGCCTTTACAGCCCCGCCCGGAACGCCGCTCGTGATCCGCGAGAAGTGGGCAGCCGCGATCAAGGAGATCATGTTCACGCCGGAAGTGTCGGCGACGCTGGCCAAGCTCGGTGTCGAGCCGTGGGGGCTGGGCCCCAAGGAGATGGCCGATCTCGTCGCCAAGGAAAGCACGCGCTGGCAGGCTGTCGTGCGCAAGGCCAACGCGAAGATCCAGTAGTGCCGTCGGCACACATATGAACGAAAAGGAGTAGAGCCATGACCGCCGCAGCAGCCACTGCTTCCAAGCCGCTCACCACAACCACGCCGAACTACGATTTCGGCAGGGCACTCGGCCCTTTGCAATCACGCCTGGTCGAGGTCGAAAAGCTGCCGTGGACGCCGACCGGCCACAAGGGCATCGACATCAAGATCCTGATGAAGGACGACACGACCGGCCTGATGACCGCGCTGTTTCGCTGGGAGCCGGGCTCAGTCCTGCCCGATCATCAGCACACCGAGATCGAGCAATCCTTCATCCTGGAAGGCAGCCTGGTCGACGAGGACGGCGAGGTGACGGCCGGAAATTTCGTGTGGCGGCCGGCGGGCAGCCGGCATGTCGCCAAGGCGCCGAAGGGCGCGCTGATCCTCGGCTTCTTCCTGAAGCCGAACAAGTTTTTCTGAACAGGTCAGCGCGGCTCAACGCCGCCGCGCTACGACCATTGGCCGGAACGGCG
Source organism: Devosia equisanguinis (assembly GCA_945903565.1). Lineage (GTDB taxonomy): Bacteria > Pseudomonadota > Alphaproteobacteria > Rhizobiales > Hyphomicrobiaceae > CAMDPA01. Next base: position 1,518 of record CAMDPA010000438.1, read on the forward strand.
ACTGGAAGGAAACGCCGACCATTTCCTCGGTCTGCCAGGCGAGCTTGCATTCGATCACTAGCTTGTCGCGCGGCAATTCGATCTTGAATGTATCGGGCAATTCGACGACCGCCGCGAATGCATTCTTTTTCGTCACGGTGCCGAGCTTGAGCTTGGCGCCGGAAGCCGACAGATCGAGAATGGTGCATTCGATCGGGTCGTGGATCTTCTCGCCGACGATATAGCCAAGCGTCCGCGTCGTCTTGCGGGGCGCGCGCCGGCCCTCGTCTGCGGTCTTGGTCTTGGCCGTCACGCTCATGGTATCGACTCGGTAAATCGTGTCACGGCTCGCAGCCGCATGGCATAGCTGCCGAAAGCTAACAAAAAGTGATGAACAATCCGTTGTCACCGTAAGGTCGACCACGTAGTTGATCTGGCAAATCGGGTCTGCTTTGAGCCTCAGCGCGAGGTGCCGGCCCCTTCGATCGTCTTGCCAAGGCGGCTGTTGAAGTTTTTCTGGTCGCCCGCGCGGGTGTCGCTGCCGCGTGGTGTTTCCTGGGCCGGAAACATCAAGTCGGTGGGATTGGCGGCCATGGCGGCCATATTGCGCTGCGTCGCGCAACCGAAGTTGTTATAGGGCAATACGTGCGCCCTGCGCGTCACGTCCTCCGACCAGTCGCCGCAGGTCGGGCCGATCGCCGCGATCCGGTCATAGGAAAGCGTGACCGTGCCGTGGCCGGGCTTGCCCGTCACGCGCACCCGCTGCGTCGGCACGCCGGCGCGATGAGCGGCGAGCCGGATGGCTTGCAACTGCTGCGACGCACCTTGACGGGGAACCGCGATATTGAGCGGCCCACGCCCTTCGTTCCGGTAGTTGCGCATGAACCGCGTCGTTTCGATGTGGGCCCTCGCCTCCCCGCCCTTGCCGGGAAAGGGCACCGATACGTCGAGCGTTGCCGTCTCGGCGACAACGACGATCGGGTGCCGCCGGGCCGGATCGGTGAGCCGGGGATGGACGTCATCCTCTATTTTGGCGCTGTTGCAACCAGCCACGGCAGTGGCAATGATTCCCGCAAGGGCGATAGCCGCCGCGGTGCGCAGTCCTCGCGCAATCAGGCGGCAGTTCGCAGTGGCGGGCATCAGTCTCTCCAGTGCTTCGATCAAGCGTGTCGCTTCAAGTCTTGCCGAGCGGGTCATTTCACCCCTCCGTGGTCGGGGTATTCGACGATATAGCCGAAGTCGTCGTTGACCAGGTTCGCACCGATGCGCGGCGAGGCGTTGTAAATGCGGTGAACGTGACCGCGGAACAGCCCCTTGAGGTCCGTCGCCGGCGCGAAGCCCTCGTCCGGCCTGCTGAGCTGGCTTGACTCGGTAGGCCGCACAATGATCGGCGTCACGATGATCACGAGCTCGGACTGGTTGTTACGGAAGTCCTTGCTGCGGAACAGCGCGCCCAGTACAGGCAGGTTCCTGAGCTCCGGCACGCCTTCGACGCTTTGCCGGGTCTGATCGGACAGCAGGCCCGCAATCGCGAGTGCCGCGCCACTTGGCATCTCGACCGTCGTTTCAGCGCGTCGGACCTGCAGGCCTTGGATGGAAATCCCCCCAGTCGATACCGAGCCCTGGGTGGACAGCTCGCTGACCTCGGCTGAGATCTTCAGATTGATGCGTCCCTCAGTCAGCACGAACGGCGTGAAGGCAACGTTCACGCCGAACTGCTTCCAGCTGACGGTGATGGTCTTGTCCTGCGTGGCGACCGGAATCGGAAACTCTCCGCCGGCCAGGAATTTCGCAGTCTCGCCTGAGATCGCGGTCAGTGTCGGCTCGGCCAGCGTGCGGCCAAGGCCAACCCGCTCGAGCGACTGGATCATCGCCGTTGCCGTGTTTCCGTTCCAGTTGGCGGTTGTTTGCAGCGCATTGCCGGACGCGAGCAACGGTGCTCCCTTGGGGTTGAATAGAGCGCTTCCCGCGACTGCCGTCGAAACAGGAAACGCGTTCTGGATCACTTTCCCGAACGTGAAGGCGCCTGCACTTGCCACGGCTTGCGGCAGGTCGACGCCAAGTCTGCGGACCGATTCACGCTGGATCTCCGCAACCGTGACCTTGAGCATCACCTGCTCGCGCTCCGATACGGTGAGCAAGTTAACGACCGTGCCGGACTTCATGTACTGCTTGGCGATTTCCTCAGCGCGGGTGGAGTCTGCGGGCTGCGTGACGTTGCCGCTCAGCACGACGCCGTCGCCGGACGATGACGCGCTGATCCGCGCGTTGGGCAGAAGTCGGCGCAGCATTTGCTCGAGTTCGCTCAGGTCGCGCTTGATGGTGACGTCGAGCACGAGGATCTGGCGGCCATCGCGGCCCAGCACGAACACGTTCCCGGAGCCGATCGCCTTGCCGTAGACCATGATCCGTCGCGCCGTATGCACGGTCGCGTCGATGGTCTCTGCCTGCGACACGATCACGTCGTGGCTGTCCTGTGGTAGCTCGATGATGACCGCCTTGTTCAGGCCGATCGTGAGCTGCCGTGTGACCGGTAGTGTGGCCGTGGCCGGAATGCGGATGATGGAGCGTGAGCCACCAACCGCGTCGGATTGGGCTTGGGCAGACGCCGGGACAGCAAATGCCGCCGCCAGTGCCGTCAGGCCCCACACCACCAATCGGCCGACTCTCAGTCGGAAGATTGATACGCCGCCAAGCATAACGCCCCCACTTTTGTAAGCCTACCTCCGTAAGCAAGACCGGCGGATGCGAACAACACGGGGCGTGCATGAATTCACTGCCGCCCGACGCATCCACGTCAGGCATGCCACTTCTGACCTGCCCGACTTGTGCTCGCTAGAGCGCTTTCCACTTGATGTGAATCAAAACAGTTACAGGGGATTCCCTCGGACGCGCAAATCAGATTCGGATTCCACCGGCAGCAACGGCGGGGATCGCGATGGCGAAGGGATACTCGAAAGATCTCAGGGTGCGGGCCGT
>CAMDPA010000439.1 GCA_945903565.1 Devosia equisanguinis
CGCGTCGATCCGCTCGCTTGGCTGACCGACGTGCTGACCAAGCTCGTCAACCTGTGGCCGGCATCCCGCATCGAAGAACTGATGCCCTGGTCCTACGTCAAAAAGCAGGCATGAGACCAAGTCCAGGTGGGGCGGCTGGCCCGCTTACGGTCGAAGCCGTACCCGATCGCCTCATCTGGGGTTCCGACTGGCCCCACACCGGCAGCGGACGCTCCGGCCGCCCGCGCGACGAAATCGAACCCTTCCAGGACATCGACAACCACCTCGCCCTCACCCGCCTCACCGAATGGACGGGCACCCCCGACATCCTGCGCCGCATTCTCGTCGACACGCCCGCAAAACTTTACGGATTCGCGTAGCCTTGTAGGGCGGGTGAGCGAAGCATAACCCGCCGCTCCACGCGCAACACACCGCAATAATCCTCACGGCATCCCGTCGACACCCGTGAAGAAGTACCGTCCCAGCCCGATCGAGAATATCAGGCAGCCGTAGATCGAGTGCTCGAACCACGCACCCCAGAACGATCGCGTGCGCTCGTACCGCCAGGCGACCACAAATCCGAGCAGCGCCGTCAGCACGATCGAGACATAGCTGCCGAAAATGATATGCGCGAAGCCGAACAGCAAACCGTTGACGGCAATCGCCATCCAACGCGCATCGCCGAACAGCGGCCCATACCGATGGAAAAAGAACGTCCGGTAGATCAGCTCCTGCGGAATGACCGACATCAGCGGATAAAAGATCATGACCACCGCCCACAATCGCGGCCGCTGTGTGGGCAGGTTCAAGAATTGCTCGGGAAGCCGCAGGAACACGAACAGCGCGACAGCACCGCCAACGGCAGCAAAAACAAGCAGGATCGAACCAAGCTCTCGGAGCCCGAACCCGCTCGACAACTCGCTTCTGAGACGAAACGTCGGATCCCACAGCAGGTAGAGGATGAAGCCGAGCAGCAGCGGCTGCAGCACAACCGGCAAAGGTATCCGCCAGTCGAAGATGGCGTACCGGATCAATAGCGGCGCCAACAGGAAAATCCCGCCGAGCTCGAACAGCAGCCGAACGCGCCGGCCTTGCGCGGGGTTGGAGATCGAAGCCGCGCGCGCAAGCGAACCCCGGGCTTGGAGGACAGTCGCGTTCCGACCCATCTCCAAGCTCATCGGGCTACTCCGCCCTCAGCTTCTTGAATGTGGCGGTTATCGAGTGCCGCACGCGATGCCAGCCGCGCGAACCTTCGCTCGTCATCCAGTTCATCTGCAGCGAGCGCCGCGGCCCTTCGAACGGGTGATGCCCGTGCCAGGACGACTCCGACCGCTTGAACACCAGAAGCGTGCCGTTGTCCGGCGGCACTTCGGCAGCGAAATCGTCGACGTTCTTGGTTTCCTTCAACAGCCGCAGGCGGCCCCCCGGCTGCGTCCAGTTCTCGTTGAGATACAGCAGGACCGTGATGATCTTGTCCTTGCTGTCGGTGTGGATCTGCCCGTCCTTCGCCCGCGTGTAGCCGCGCAGCGAATACATCTTCGGCCGGCCCGAGAGATCGACGTTGAACAGCTCTTCGACCACGGCCTCGAACTCGGCGCTGTCGAGCTCCTCGATCACGTCCTTGATCGCCATCTCGGTCTTCAGGCTCTCGATCGGAAACGAGCCGCCCGAGTTGAGCGGCGGGAACGTCGCGTTCACCTGACTGATCGTTTCCGCGCCCAGGAACCCAGGCACGATCGCGTACTCGAATGGAGAAGTCTCCAGCTTGGCGGCACGGAGCTTGTCCAAGTTGAGATGCGGCATATTCCGAACCCCCTCCAGCTTTGGCGCACAAACCAAAGCGGCGTGATTGTTAAGTCTACACTGAATCGCCCAATGCTGCCATTGGGCCCTGCCATCACACCCGGGCCATCAGCCCGGATAACGCCTCGCGCCGCCGCAGCCAGCGCGTTTCGACCTCGTGCGCGATCCGGCTCGCGGCATCGATCGGCTCGTAGCTCCAGCCATCCAGCCGTCCGATCTCTTCGACCAGTGGCCGCGTCGCTCCGAAGCGCTGCAAGGCCTCATGAAAACGGCGAAATTTTGGACTGCCACCGGACGGATGGAACACCCACACCGGCCGTCCCGTCGCACACGCCTCCCCGGTCATGTTGACCGAATCCGCCGTCACCACCAGCACATCCGCGTGCGCGAGAAAGTCGGGATAGGGGTTCGGCCCGGTCATGTCCCACAGCACGCGCGGCCGGTCCTGCGTTGCCATGTCCGCGGCCCGGATCAGGCGCTGATGACTACGCCGCGACGGCGTGATCATGAAGCTCGCCCCCTGCGCTCCGATCCCCGCCAGCGCCCGCCGGAACCGCTCGTCGTCGGCTTCCTTGAAGCGATAAATCCCATTCTTACCGCCCAGCACCACGGCCACGCGCGGCCGTGGCAACGCCGCGATCTCCGGCGGCACGCTCGCGCGCAACTCCGCGAGCCTTGCTTGCGTGAAACTATGCGGCGACGTCGGCGTCGTCACGACGTTTGCGCCGCGCCGGTGGTCATGCTCGGGCACCCAGATCAGATCGGCGGTATTGGGCCCGGTCTTGGGGTCCTGCAGCACGATCGTATAGGTCGCGGCCCCCGCCAGCCGCCGCAGTCGCCTGACGTAGGGAATGCTCGCCCGCCCTGTCGCAATCGCAACCGCCGGCCAGGGCGGCGCGAACGCGCTACCCGTCGTGCCGAACCGCTCGCTCGGCGCCACCGGCCCCCACGGTGACACGGCCTTCCAAAGACCCGTCGGCGAAACGTGCTTCATCTCGTAGGCAAGGCCCAGCGCATCGGCCACGCCGCGCGCCTGCACGTCCATGCCGGCCTTGCCGTCGGTGATGATCCACGCCGCAAGGCCCGCCAGCGGTTGGCGCGGCGGCATCGTGTTGGGCGTTTCGTGGTTGCCTGACATACCCGCCCCTCTCGCGCATCCTGGCAGCCCTGTCGATGGCACCCTGAGCCGCAGGGCTCAAATGCGCGCCCCCGTTGCGCGCACCTCACGGCCCGCCTATCAGGTGCACACACTTCGCCGGAGCCAGCCCGCATGTCCGCCAAGCTCGACGCGATCGATACGCGTATTCTCAAGGAGTTGCAGGCTGACGGCCGGCTGACCAACGTCGCGTTATCGGCGCGCGTCGGCATCACGCCACCGCCGTGCCTGCGTCGCGTGCGTGCGTTGGAGGAAGCCGGCTACATCACCGGGTATCACGCCACGTTGGACGAAAAGCGGCTTGGCTTTGCCGTCACGGCCTACGCGATGGTTGGCCTCTACAGCCAGTCGGAGGCCGATCTCAGGGCCTTCGAGAACCGCGTGCTCGCCTGGCCGTTGGTGCGCTCGTGCGACTATCTGGCCGCCGAGACGGATTTCATCCTCCGCTGCATCGCGCCGGATATGCAGGCGTTCCAGGATTTCGTGACGCGCGAGCTGACCGCGGCCCCCAACGTCGCCACCGTCAAGACGTTCCTGTCGATCCGCGGCGTGAAGCGCGAGCCCGGCGTGCCGATGGGCCAGTTACGCACGTGAATGCCTAGGCATGTGGAGCCGAAAAAGCACGCTCGGTCTTTTTCCGCTTCGATGCCCAATGCGACCACACTCCGGCAAGATTTGGTCTCAATTGCCCCCCAGAAGCGCGACCGCTTGTAGGCGCTGGATGCGGCCATCTCGCGCCATTGTTGAACAAACTGCAGGGGGCATTCATTTCATGGGTAAGGCATACCGTCATCCGCGCGCGCGGCTCCGCGCCGTCCTCGTCATCTCCACCCTTGTCTTTGCCACCGGCCCAGCCGCCGCGCTCGAAGAAACCGCCAACGAAAAGGACGAGCTCAAAGCCTGCGAAAAGCGCGTCTGCGAGATCATCGTCAAGAAAGAAGCGACCGGCGCCGATCTCGCCTGCAAGCTGTCCAAGACCTGGAACAAAGACAAGATCCAGGAAGGCATCGAAAAGAAGCGCCTGTCCTGGAGCTTCGGTAACGCCCGGTGCGCGATCGACGTCGGCATGAAGCGCGAGGATATCGTCGCGGCCATGACCAAGCCGGAACACGCGATCACGATGGAACCGCAGACCGCGAAATGTCAGGTCGAGCGCGAGAAAGAGGTGACGGAAGTCAGCGTCACGTTGGCCCCGAAGCTGACCTTCAAAGGCGGCAAGGCCGACAAGGCCTGGCTCAACGTCAAGCAGATCGACGCCCCCGCCGTCATCAAGGGAGCGCTGTGGACCGCCGCCCAGATCGAAAACAACCTCGGCGTTTTTCACGGCGACATGATCACCGGGATCAACGAGTTCATCGCCCAGAAGTGCCCGAAGGCCATGACGAATTGAGCGGCGCGTAGGGCGGGCAAGCGCGCGTCGCGTCGGCGTTTACGCCGGAGCGACCTGGAATGTCGCGCGCAGCCCGCCGTTTTCCTGCACGACATCGGCGGGCTGCGCCGTCCAAGCTGTGCTTGAGCAAGCCAAGC
>CAMDPA010000440.1 GCA_945903565.1 Devosia equisanguinis
GTATCCAACCCGCGTATCAGAGCTTGCCAACCGACGTCTCCGGCTCCGCCTCCCCTTCTGCGCGATCCTGCCCTACACTATCCGACCGCATCCGCGGCACGGCAGCCAAGCCACGCCCGCACCGCTTGACAAGGGACATCAGAGCCTACAAACTACTTCTCCGGGTTCTTCGACGGCCAATATGCGGGAAGCCACGAGGCGTCCCTGGGGGCCCAACCGTCCTTGATGGCGCCTTGGTAGATCTCGAGCGTCTTCTGCACGAGCGGCATCGTCACCCCGCGCGCCTTGGCTTCGTCCAGGATCGTGGTCAGGTCCTTGATCACCAATTCGATATCGAACGTCACCGCGCCGGTATCGCCGCCGTTGAGCGCCGTCGCGATGGCGGGGCCGCGGCCCTTCAGGACGTTCGGGCCGCCGGAGGTTTCCGATAGGAATTCCATCAGCCACTTGTTGTCGAGGCCGAGGTGGCGGGTCAGTAGAAGCGCTTCGCCGAGTGCCTGATAGTAGACGAGCAGCGGCAGGTTGAGCGCAAGCTTGAGGCTCATGCCGGCGCCTGGGGGGCCAATCAGGTCGACGCGGCGGCACATTTGCTTGAGGAGCGGTTCGGCGGCGGCGTAATCGGCCTTGTCGGCGCCGGCGACGCCGAGGAGCTGCCCGGCACGCGCGGGGCCAACGGTTCCGCCGACGGGGCACTCGACGAACTTCGCGCCCTTCGCCTTGACCTTGACGGCCAGCGCTTCCTCGTCGTGAGGCTGGACGGTGCTCATGTCGATGAACAGCTTGCCCTTGGCGTCGACGCTGAGCAGGCCGTTGGCGCTCTCGTAGACGTCGGTGAGCGACTTGGCGTTGGTCAGCATCGTGACGACCGCCTCGCATTTGGTGGCGAGATCGGCGGGGCTGGCGGCTTGCTTGGCGCCCGCCTTGACGAGGGGAGCCGCTTTGGCCGCCGTGCGGTTCCAGACGTGAACCTCATGCCCGACCTCGATCAGCCGCTCCGCGATCGCCGCACCCATGCGGCCAAGTCCTGCTACGCCTACGCGCATTTGTGTGCTCCCTTTCAACGGTGTCAGACCCTTTGGGTCTGACACCTATCGCCACGCTTGTTGTTGCTTGCCATTTTTGCCGGCGACGTGTGTCGCCTCAAGGCGTCAAGTTGCGCACGGTGTCAGACCCGGAGGGTCTGACACCTGAGTCTGCCGCCGTGGCGATTGTGACCCGGGGTCAGACCCGTAGGGTCGGACCCCATCGGTTTCAATACCAATTCTTCGGCAGGACGTCGGCGAACTTGGTCTTGAGGTGTGCCTCCAGTTCGTCAGAGTTCTGCACGGTCTCCGGCCAGTCCTTGATGCGGTCCCAGGGTTTGCAGGCGTCGATGATCATGCGGCTGTTGAGGTTGTGGTTTTTGCCGTAGGCCATCGGATCGAGGTGCGTCGACCAGCAGCCTTTCAGGATTTCGACGTCGTCCTTGGGATCGCAGCGGGTGCAGATCGACCACACGACTTTGTCCATGTTGGCGGGGTCGATGTCGTCATCAACGACGACCACGACGCGGTTGGCGTAGGCGCCGGCGTGGCATTGCGAGGCGATCAGGCCGGCCTGCTTGGAATGGCCGCCGTACATTTGCTTGATCGAGACCGTCAGCCACATGCGGCTGCCGCCGGCTTCATGGCTCCACACGCCCTGGATGCCGGGAACACCGGCCGCCTCCAACTCTTGCCATACGGCCCCGGCGCGGGCCGTGCCGCGATAAAACGTGTCGTCGTTGGGAGGAATGCCGGGAATAGCGCCGGTCAGAACCGGGTCGTCGCGATGCCAGAACGTCTCGACGCGAATGGCAGGACGCTCCTCCGCGCCGCCGGCGTAGTAGCCGGTCCACTCGCCGAGCGGCCCCTCCATGATGAGGTCGCCCTTATGGACATAGCCCTCGAATGCGATCTCGGCATCGGCCGGCAGTGGCAGCCCCGTGACAGGCCCCTTGATGATCTTGATCGCCTGACCGATCAGGCCGCCGGCGGCATCGAACTCGTTCTTGCCGTAAGGGATCTCGATGCCAGCCACCGCCCAGAGGCTGGGGTGTACGCCGACCACGACCGCGATCGGGCAGGGTTTGCCCTTGTCGTGGTACTTGCGCATCAGGATGTCGCCGTGCTTGCCCTTCGAGATCATGATCGAGGCGACCTTGCGGTCGTGCACCTGCACCCGGTAGCAGCCGTAGTTGATCCAGCCCGAGTCAGGATCCTGCATGATCACGAGACAGCCTGTGCCCATGTAGTAGCCGCCGTCGCCTTCGTGCCAGCGCGGCGTCGGGATCGACAGCAGGTTGATGTCGTCGCCCTTGAAGGTGTTCTCGAGCAGCGCGCCGTGATTGACCTCCTTGGGTGGAATGGCCGGCGCGTTCTTCATGTAGTCGCGCCAATAGCGGACCAATTCGACCTCGGTGGTGTTGGCGGGCAAGCCGAGCGACAGCGCGATGCGCTTTACGGACGTGAACAGGTTGGAAACGACGCGGTGGCCCTTGGGATAACCGGGGATGTCCTCGAACAGCACGGCGGGGCGGCCCATTTTCCGCATCGCGATGTCGATGATGCCGCCGATCTCGCGTTCGCGGTCGGCGCCCTTGACCGTGAGCAGTTCACCCGCGTCGTCCATCTGGCGCAGCCAGTCGCGCAGGTCTTGCGAAGTCTCGAGGCGATTAAACGTGTCCATAGGGGCTCCTTGCGCGGGGCGGGCGTGGCGTGGGTCCGGGTTCAAGATAGGGCATAGCGTGGCAGAGGCGCGAGGCCAAGTGCGTTGGGCGTAAGACAGCGTTTCATAGCAAACTCCATGATCCGCCCACGCCATTCACGCGCTGTTTACCGATGGAGCCTAGGGTCGATACTTAGTTTGCCAGCCTCCACCCGGTTGTTCGTCCGGAGCCGCGCGCTTCAATTGAATGACGTGGCATCATGCCGGGGGGCAGCTATGACGTATACTGTTGCGCGCGAGCACTCGATCAATGCGACAGTGGATCGCGGCCGGCCCAGTCTTCAAGAGTTCGTGCGCGCGGCCCTGATGGGCACAACCGCCTCCGTGGCGATTCTCGCCTCTTTGACCACCCCTGCGGTGGCTGCTTGCGACACCGCCACGGCACAGGGTGTCATCCTCGTTCAGTGCTCAGGCACCATGACGGGAACAAACGTTCCTGCGGTAAGCTACTCGTCCAATGTCGACGCTTTCGAGATTCTGTCATCGGCGAAAATCTCGACGACCGGTGCGGGCGCCTTTGGCATCTATGGCTACGGTCAAGGTCCTTATGTCCTGGTCAACTCGACCGGGTCGATCATCACGACGGGCGACAATTCCAGCGGCGTCTCAGCTTCCGGGCTCAATAATATTGTACTAGCCAAATTCGACGGCAGCATCTCGACGACGGGGGCTAACGCCTACGGAATTCATGCCAATTCGTTGAGCGCAACCACGGGCTCAGCCGGGATTATTTCCCAGGGAACCGTCATAACTTCGGGCTTGGGGGCCCATGGCCTTTATCTCACAACCGACGCCGACACGTCTTCCCTCACACCTCCGACGGGTGGCATCATCCGTGTACTAGCCGAAAGCGCTATCTATACCCGAGGTGACGGTGCGCGAGGGATCTACGCCGACAACTTCCGAGGCAGCCAAGTCGGCGCAGGTGACGTCACGATAACCGCGAAAGGTTCCATCACGACGGCCGGTGCGAACGCCGAGGGCATTTTCGCTAACAATGGCGCGGCCGGCTCCATAACCATCACGAACGCAGGCAAGATCTCCACGACTGGCGCCTACAGCCATGGCATTTTCGCCAACAACGGCTTGGTCCCTGGTTCCGACGGCAATATCGCAATCTCGACGAACGGCGCCATCTCAACCACCGGCCAGGCGGCGAACGGCATTCTTGCACTCACCTTCGGGACCGGCAGCAATATCTCTGTCTCGGCCAACGGCAACATTACAACGACGGGCGCCACCGCTGCCGCCATCTACGCCGGCGCATACGATGGCACCGTCAACATCGGCGTCGGGTCTAAAGCCACACTTTCGTCGCGGCAGGATGGCGCAACGATCATTGCCTACGGGCCCACCGTTGCGATCTCGAACGCCGGCGTCATCGACGGCACCATCTATGTGAACGCAGCCGCGGGAACCCTGACCAATCTCGCCGGCGGCACAATAAACTCTGGTAGCGACATCTATTTGGGTCCATTCGGGGGTGTACAAACCAGTGCCATCGTCACCAACTCCGGCACCATTTCGCCCGGCGGCGCGGGGAGCCTGCGCACGACCACACTAAGGACGGATCGCAAAAAAGCTGAATCGTGATCTGTGTGCGTGCGACCGTGTGACTCGGCAGCGCGGGATTCCTTGTCCCGGCGAACAGTCGTACGCCGTTGCATGATCGACAGACAAGCCATTCGGCAAAGATGGGAAGCCG
>CAMDPA010000441.1 GCA_945903565.1 Devosia equisanguinis
GCGACGGCCCGCACCCTGAGATCTTTCGAGTATCCCTTCGCCATCGCGATCCCCGCCGTTGCTGCCGGTGGAATCCGAATCTGATTTGCGCGTCCGAGGGAATCCCCTGTAACTGTTTTGATTCACATCAAGTGGAAAGCGCTCTAGCATGACACGACCGAGCGTCAGTATGCGCTCGCGCACACCCCACTGCAGCGCCTTGGTCAAGCCGACGCGGGTCAGCATCAGGCCCGCGAAGCCGAGCATATAAAAGATCAGTATCGAGCCGCGCGAATAGGTGGCGGTGCTCTTGGTCAGGAAGCCGGCGATCAAGAGCCCAACGAGCGACAAACTCCACGCCGAGAACATGTCGGCGAACTGCAGTTCGCCGGAATATGTCCGACGCGGGTCGTAGCCCTTCTTGGAGACTCTCAAGCTGGCGTAGATCAAGGCGGTCAGCGCACCGACCGCAGCATAGATCTCAACGGGGGCATGCAGCCCCAGGAACCACGAGTAATACAGGCTACCCGTGGTAATGGCACTGAGCGTGACCACGAGCGTGTCCAGCAGCGCCGCCAAGACGCCAAAGGAGCGGGCGATACTCGGTGTGTCGCGCGAGCTGATGCTCGCGTCGAAGGACTGGCTTACTTGCGACATCCAGGAAAACCTCGCAAACACGCAGCATACGCAATAACGGGAAGGCGTTTTGAAGAGGGGCCTGGTAGATGGCCTCATTGTGCAGGTGCTAACAATAGCCCGAGGCTGGGACAATAGGCAACGAATAATAAGTGTTTTGATCAAAGAACACTGCTCAATAGCCTGTAATTATGGTTAATTTTGCCATCAACATTTTTGTGAAGGACGGCCCATGAAAATTATGTTGACGTCTGCGGAATTTCTCGTATCTCGCAGTTGCGATGGCGTTTCCCGCTGTCTCCCCGGGGGCGTCCGGGGCGTCGAAAGGTGTTAGAGCGGTCGCGAGACGTTGTTCCGGATCGCCTGCGTCGGCAACGGATGTCGACTTGGCCCTTCGCTTGAGCAGAGCTTTGTCGCAAAATCGAGAAGTCCACTTTTGCGAACTCCTAAGTTGCGCTGATCGGCTGCCAGTCAAGAGAGCGAGGCCCGCGGTCAATGACGTTGACAACAAGCATGCCGTCACAGCCCGTCCGCGATAGCGAGAAGACGCGCAAGATCACGGAAAGCAAGGTGCTGTTCCTTGCCCAGTTGCCGCCGCCCGTTCATGGCGCGTCGGTCGTTTCCAAGCGCGCCTACGACATCATGTCGGACCGCGACGATATGGCGATCACACACGTGTGGCTCGGAGGCGCGGTCACACTCCAGGATGTCGGCCAGAAGTCGGCAGCCAAGATGCTTGCGTTTGCGCGTTTCCTCATGACGTTGGCTTGGCTGTTCGTGACCGGAAAGCGGTACTCGATCGCCTACCTCACGCTTGCGCCATTTTCCCACGCCGCGCTCAGGGACGGATTGCTGATCGCGATGTCAAAGCTCGTCGCGCGGCGCACGCTGGTGCATCTGCATGCGGAAGGATTGGACCTCGTGATGGCTGGCGCGTCGCTGCCCAAGCGAGTGCTTCGCCGCCTCATCCACGGCGCCGAGTTGATCACGATCACGGAGAAAGTAGCGGCCTCGGTCAGGGCGACCAATCATTTCACGGCGGTTCATCTGCTCCCCAATTGCGCCGGAGATCCCGGCGCGCCAATGCTCAGCACCGCGCCGGCACTTCGTTGCGGCTATCTTGCCAACCTCGATCCGCGCAAGGGCGTGTTGCGCTTTCTCGATTGCATCGAGGATTTCCGGCGCCAAGGGCTGACGGTGACAGGGCAGATCGCGGGCCCATCGACCGGCGATCTCACGATGACCAGCTCAAGCACGACGTCGAACGCCGCGGGCTCGGCGGCATCGTTGACGTCATCGGGCCGCTCTATGGAGACAAGAAGACCGAATTCTTCCAGGGCCTCGATCTCTTCATCTACCTGTCCCAGCGTGACTATTTCCCGCTCGTGCTGATTGAGGCAATGGCGAGCGGTGTGGTCCCCATCGTCTACGACAACCAAGGCGAGCGCGAGCTGGTGGGACCACCGTTTGCGGCGAACGTGATTGTGCCGGATCTTTCCGTCGAGGCAATGACAGCGGGCGTCACGCGGATCGTGCGGCGCTACGACGAGAACCGTCTGGAGCTTGCAAAAGACCGGGAAGCGGCCCGGGCGTACTATCTTGCACGCTATACCGAGGACCGTTTTCGAGACGGGCTCAATGCCATCGTTGACGGTTGTTGCGCGACGACGTGAGGGGAGCACGCAAACATGGCCGCATTGGAGGCACGCACCGCCAGCCATGTCCCTGATGTGGCCCATGATTTGGCTCAGGCCCCGGCCTATGATCTGGCCGGGCACCCGGTCGCCGAGCGGGCCCCGGGCCTCAAGGCGATGGTTTTCGCGGGCATCCGCTTCGCCCACCGCGCACTCTCTCCGCGTTCGCTGGAGGGCAAGACCAGCATCTATTTCCATGCCCTGGACCGTTCGCAGTGGGATCAATTCCGCGTCTGCATCGAGCACTTCAAGGGGCTTGGATATCGTACGGTTTCGCCGCCTGATTTCGTGGCGGCGGATCGCCGTGAGCGCTGCTTGTTCGTCTCGTTCGACGACAACTTCCGCGACTGGCACGCGGCACTGCCACTGCTGCGAAGCCTCGGCATCCACGCAACATTCTACGTGAACTCTTTGCCGTTCAGAGATGTCGAGGGCAGCGATACGATCGCGCGCTATTCGCGCCGCCTTGGGCTTGCGCAGGATTGCGAACCACTGACACGGGACGAGCTGCGCCAGATCAGGGCCGATGGGCATACCATCGGATGCCACTCGCACTCACATTTCGTGCTGGGCAAGCTGCCGCGCGAGCTCTGGGATGGGGAGATCCGGGGCTCCAAACAGACGCTCGAAGCCATACTTGGGGAAGAAATCAGCGACTTCTCGTGGCCCTACGGCATGCGAAGACACTTCTCCGATGACCTGCGCGACTATTGCCGCAGCATCGGCTTCGCAACCATCACCAACGCCATATCCGGCTGCCAGGCGATCGCAGGGGATGACCCACTCGACATCTACCGCACCGACTGGCGGCTCGGCACGACGTTGCAGGAGAATCTCGCCAATCTGCGGATCGACGGGCGCCTCTATGCCCGCATCACCGGGCGCAGCGTGATCGGCCGATGATGCGGAATATTCGTCGTTCGATGCAGAGCTATGATTTAACGAGATCGATAGCTGAAGTAAGGAGTTTCTCTTCGTTGACAGCGCAATCGGATTGGACGGAGATTCCGATGCCCCCGTTCGATCGGGATGCCGCGTAGCAGTCGTGCTCGCAATGGGAGAATGCGTGTCCCCTGAGTATCCAGCCCCGGCACTGTCAGCCGACGACGGCCAAGAGCGCGCCGGATCGGGACGGCGGTCGCGCATTCTGCTGGTGCACAACTACTACCAGTTCGCGGGGGGCGAGGATGCCGTCGTCGCCAACGAGAAGGCTCTGTTGATTCAGAACGGCCATGATGTCAGCCAGTACTCGGTCGACAATCACGACATCGTGGATCTCGTCGACAAAGCCCGCGTGTTCCTGGATGTGCCCTACAGCAAGCCTTCGCGGGACGCGTTTGCGCGTCACCTTGACGAGGTGCGCCCGGATATCGTGCACGTTCACAACTTCTTTCCGTTGCTGACGACGTCGATCTACGACGCGTGCAAGGCTGCCGGCGTCCCGGTGGTGCAAACGCTGCACAACTTTCGGATCACGTGCGCGGGGGCGCTGCTGCAGCGCGCGGGCAAGCTGTGCGAGAAATGCGTGGAAGGCAGCCCGTATTGGGGCGTCATACATCGCTGTTATCGCAACTCGGTGGCGGGATCATTCGCGGTCGCGCGCATGATCGAGGCCAACCGGCGTGCCGGCACGTGGAGCACCAAGGTCGACTGCTTCGTGGCGCTGAGCGAGACAGCCAAGTCGCGCTACGTCAGGGCCGGAGTGCCGGCGGAACGGATCGTCGTAAAACCGAATTTCGCGCCCGATCCCGGCGAGCGTCAGCTAGGCGCCCGGCATGGCGCGCTGTTTGTGGGCCGGCTCAGCGCGGAAAAGGGTGGCGACGTGCTGCTGACCGCATGGCAGTCGGTCGACTATCCCCTGCGGATCGCAGGAGACGGGCCACAGGCACAGCAGTTGAGAATCCGCGCACCTGCCAATGTCACTTTTCTGGGGCAGATCAGTCCGCAGGACGTGCGCCGCGAGATGGCCGCTGCCGCCGTGCTGATCATGCCATCGACCTGTCTGGAGGCATTTCCACTGGTGCTCGCGGAGGCCTTTGCCGCGGGCCTCCCGGTTGTCGCCTCCGACATCGGAGCATTGCAGGAGATCGTGGAGCAAGGCGTGACGGGGGTGCGGGTGC
>CAMDPA010000442.1 GCA_945903565.1 Devosia equisanguinis
GACGGCCCGCACCCTGAGATCTTTCGAGTATCCCTTCGCCATCGCGATCCCCGCCGTTGCTGCCGGTGGAATCCGAATCTGATTTGCGCGTCCGAGGGAATCCCCTGTAACTGTTTTGATTCACATCAAGTGGAAAGCGCTCTAGAAACCAACGTCGCGAGCCAAACGGGGCCGCGTCCGTGACGAAGCAAGGAGCGGACCATCCCGGTGGAGCGATGATTTTTCGATTAAGTTCGGCGCGGGCCGCGCGCGCGTCTGCGACAGCCCGCCATCGGCTGGGGGGCCGACTATGAACCGGCGATAAGTAGGTTTACGTGGTCACACGTTCGCAACGGGACAAGGGTGCGGCTATGCAACTTATCATCGGAAGCGTGCTGACGGTAGCGCTCGTGATGCTGCTGATCGTGGCGGTATGGCCGGCGGCGCTGGCGCAACTGCGCGAGCTGCGCGGCGCCGCCTACATGCTGCTGATCGGTGTGCCCGCGCTGGTGCTGCAGACGGACCTGCTGGCGATTGCGTATCTCGCGGGCAGCTCGATGGCTTTGTACGAGTTGGTCTTGATCCTGCTGGTGATCTGAGGCGCAAAGCGCGTTGTTCGTAGGTTGGGTCAAGCGGCGATGCTGAGCATCGCGTACGCGCGTAGCGCGGCTCCGCCACGGCGCGATGTCGCGCGACCCAACAATCCACGTCGCACGGAAAAGTGTTGGGTCGCGCGAAGTGCTTGACCCAACCTACGGGTGGCGCGAGCTTCACTCCTCTCCGGCTTCGTCGGGGCGGAACTTGGTTTCGGGCTTGAGGCCCTTTTTCTTGTGCTGCTCGGATATGCGGCCGTTCTCCAGCCAGTCGCCCTTGACCGCGCGCAACGCTGCCGCGTCCCACTCCGGCAGCCAATCGCCGAGGGAATAGCCAAACCACGGCGGTTGCGGCTTCAAGGTGGGCAGGCCGAGCTCGTCCCAGATGCCCTTGGCGCGCTCCATGTATTCCTGCTTGGGCAAGGCGAGCGGCGGCATCGGCGACTTCATGGTGGCGTCGATCAGCATGGTCGAGTCGCGCTCGGTGCCGTGCTCGCGCTTGGGGCCGTGGCCCTGGCCGCGCCGCTCCAGCAGTTTCACGTCGAGGATCGGATTGGAGCGGTAGGCGATCGCCCACCACACCGCGTCCATGTTGTCGGGGTCGATGTCGTCGTTGACCGCGACCGTGATTTTCCCGCAGTCGCCCTTGAAGAACGCCGCGCCGTAGAGCGCCCGCCAGATCTCGGTGTCGGGCATGTCGCGCGCGCAGGTGACGATGGTGAGCCGCAGGAGGCCGGTCAGCGGTTCGTGCAGCGAGACGTTCTTGACGCCCTTGATATTGAGCTCGTCGCGCAGATGCTTGAGGAATAGCGGCTCGTAGGCGACCCGCTTGATCACGCTCGATTCCGACGGCGCGACCTGGCTCAGATACGACGGCACGATCGCGTTCTTGCGGTGCGTGATCGCGGTGATCCGCATCGGCATGTTGTATTCTTCGAGCGCGACATGGCCATGGCTTTCGCCGAACGGCGCCTCCGGCTCGACGTACTGCGTGTCGATGAAGCCCTCGATCACGATTTCTGATTCGGCGGGCACCATCAGGTCGACGGTCTTGGCACGCACCATGTTGATCGGCCCGCCCGCGAGGCCGCCGGCGACCGGCACCTCGTCGGCGTCGAGCGGCAATTTCTGCGGGCCCATGAACATCACCATCGGCGGCGCGCCGAGCACGATGGCGCACGGCATCTCCTTGTCGCCGCGCTTCTGGTGGGCGACGTAGTGGCGATAGCCGCCCGCGCCGCCGACGCGCGTCGCCATCCGCACCACAAGCCGGTTGGAGGCCTTCAGGGCGCAGCGGTAGGTGCCCATGTTCGATATGCCGGTGTCGGGATCCTTGGTCACGACGTTGGCCGCTGTCAGGGTGGGCGCGCTGTCGAAGCCGGGCGTGGAGATCGGGATCGGCAGGATGCCGAGGCCCTTGCCTTCACCTATCAGGTCCGCGCCGGTGATCACCACGTCGTGACAGGCGGCTTTCTCGACGATGTTCGGGGCGATGGGATGGGCGATGGCCTGGTCCCACTTGTCCTGGATCTTCTCGACCGGAGCATCCATGCCGACGCTGTAGACCGCACGGTTCGCCGCCAACGCGCCGACGACCACCGGCATCCCATACTTGCGGCCCTTGCCGTCGACGATGTTGGTGAACAGGAACGCTTTGCGCTCGCTCTCCTTCATCCCGCCGACGAACTGCCAGCGCACCAGCGCATGCAACTCGCTGTCCTTGTCGATCTGGCGATCGACGGTGACGAGCAGGCCCTTCTCACGCAGCGCGTCGAGGTGCTCGGGCAGGTCGCGGTAGGTGCGTTTGGACATGGATGTCTCCGTAGGGCGACGGCGTTCGAAGTGGTGCGGTGTGTAGTTCTACCGGCCATACCACGCAACACTGCGCTTGCCGCAATTGGACGCGGGTTCGAAGATGAACGCGCATAGACTCAACCGTCGTCGGGGATGTTGAGGATGCGGCCGCAGGACTTGCAGTGGACGGCGTCGGGCTCGTGCCGCTGCAGGCCGCAGTCGGGGCAGGGGAAGCGCACCTTTTCAGGCCTGAACAGGGCGCTTGCGAGCCGCAGGAAAAGCGTTACGCCGGCGATCATAATCACGACCGAGATCATGCGGCCGGTGGTGCCGATGAGCGTGATGTCGCCGAAGCCGGTCGTGGTGAGCGCGGTCACCGTGAAATAGAGCGCGTCGGCGTAGTTGGTGATCTGCTTGTTGACCTGATGCTGGGTCTCGTAGACGACAGCGGTCATCACGAAGATGAATACGCACATATGTGTGGCGGCCAGGAACACGTCCTCATGGCGGCGGAAATATGGGCTGTCGGCGCGAAGCCGTGTGAGCAGCTGATACGTGTGCAGCAGGCGCAGCGTGCGCAGGATTCGCAGGAAGCCCGCCCCCTCGGTGGCGATCGGGGCGAGGAAGGAAAGTATCGCTACGACGTCGGCCCACGAGGTCGGTCGAATGAGGTCGCGCCAGCGCTGGTGGCCGGACAGGTGACGGGCGAGGAAATCCGTCAGCATGACGAGGCCGAGCAGGATATCGACCAGCTTGATCCACGGCGAGCGCGGCAGGAACGAGGTCACGATGATGAATACGATGGCCGCGAGATCGAGCGCCATCAGGCCGTAGCGGAAGCGAATTGCGCGCGGCGTCTCGCCCTCGTAGAGGACGAGCGCGCGCTTTTTCCAGTCATCGGACGTTTCGGGCGCCGTCATGACGTCAGGTGAACAGTTTTGCTGCAAGGCCGCCGTTGATCGAGGCGAGATCCGCCTTCGAGAAGCCGGCGTCGATGATGATCTGCTGCGGCTTTTCGAGATCGCCGATCGGGAACGGCGCGTCCGAGCCCATCATCATGCGGTCGGTGCCGACCTTGGAGGCGAGGAACTTCAGGACGCCGACATCCTGCACCAGCGCGTCGTACCAGAGTGCCGCGAGCGAGGCATCGGGATCGGCGACCTTGCCGGCCTCCACGGCATAGTTGCGACGCAGGCGGCCGGCGATGTAGGGCAGGCCCGCACCGCCGATGCCGGCGATGAACTTGACGTTCTTGTACTTCAAGACGTGGCCCGCATAGATCAGCCGCCCCAGCGCGATCATGCTGTCGGTGATGCGGCCGATGGCGTTGGCCATGCCGTAATCGTGGACGCGGTCGTCGCCGGACTCGAACACGGGATGGAAGAAGATGGCGGAGCCCAGATCGTCCGCCGCCTTCCAGAACGGTTCGAGCGCGGGATCGTCGAGCACGCCGCCGACGCCCTTGGGCTGCGTGCCGATCATCGCGCCCTTGAAGCCGTTGGCGTGCGCCCACTTCAGTTCCTCGGCGGCGCGGACGCCGTCCTGCATCGGCAGGGCGGCGAGCGGGATGATGCGCGGCTCGGCCTTGGCCGCCGACAGCATGTGCTCGTTGGCCATGCGGTTCCAGCGCATGCCTTCCTCGACCGGCAATTCATTCCCCATCATGTCGAGCCAGCCGCCGCACACCTGACGGTCGATGCCGTTCTTGTCGAGCCAGGCGATGCGGCCGGGGATGTCGTAGAGGCCCTTCATCGCGGGCCGTGTCGCCTTCGACGACGCGAACTGGAACCCGAGGCTCTCGCCGGCGGGATTGAGCTTCAGCGAGGGAAACTTCGCGGCGTCTTTCTTGGCGGCGTCCAGCAACGTCGGCGGGATCAAGTGGGCGTGGCAATCGATGATCATGTGGGGCTCCTTTGGGGAGGTGTCAGACCCTGCGGGTCTGACACCAGAATGGTTTGCTTTCAATCTCGTGCCGGCGGATCGGTGCCGGCAGTGGCGTGCATTTCGTTACGGGGCGCAGGGTGTCA
>CAMDPA010000443.1 GCA_945903565.1 Devosia equisanguinis
TGCTGAGCTGTTCCGCTTGGCAGATGCGGCCCGCTGCTTGCGCGATCCCGACATGGCTGCGGCTCGGATGAAGTCCGTGATGGCCGTTGGTGGGGTTGGATGATGCGCGACCTGTCATGCCATCCCGAGTTGCTCTCGCTCAACACCGCGACGGTGCGCAAGCAGGCGCCGCTCGACGCCATCATCGAGGCGTGCGTCGCGCGCGGCATCGGCTTGATCGATCCCTGGCGCGACCAGGTGCAGGCGGTCGGGCTGGAAAAGATCGCGCGTCAGATCCGCGATGCCGGCGTGAAGCTGTCGGGCTATTGCCGCGGCGGGTTCTTCACCGCCATCGACGCGGTGGGATTGGCGGCGGCGCTCGATGACAATCGCAGGGCGATCGACGAAGCCAAGACGCTCGGCAGTCCGTGCCTCGTGCTGGTGGTCGGCGCGCTGCCGGGGGCACTGACGGGCGCGCCTGCGTATCGCGACATCGGTCTGGCACGCGCGCAGGTTCGCGACGGAATCGCGGCGTCGCTCGACTATGCTCGCAGCGTCGGCATGCCGCTGGCGATCGAGCCGCTGCATCCGATGCAGGCGGCCGACCGCGCCTGCGTCAACACGCTGGAGCAGGCGCTCGATCTGTGCGACGCGCTCGATCCGGGCCGCACGGGCGCGCTCGGTGTCGCGCTCGATGCCTATCATGTGTGGTGGGATCCCAAACTCGCCGGCCAGATCGCGCGTGCCGGCGCGGACCGTCTGCTCGCCTATCATGTCTGCGACTGGCTGGTGCCGACGCGCGATCTGCTCAACGATCGCGGCATGATGGGGGACGGCGTCATCGAGCTGAAAAAGCTGCGGGCCATGGTCGAGGCCGCCGGTTATCGCGGCCCGGTCGAGGTCGAGCTGTTTTCCGATGCGTGGTGGTCGAAGCCGATGGCTGACGTGCTTGATACCTGCATCGAACGGTTCAAGTCCGTCGCGTGATGGGCGCGCGCCAACGTCTTCTCGCTGCCGTCATATCCGGCTACTCTGCCGCCATTGGGGAGTACGCTTATGACCGAGCACGCGACGCAGCCGATTGATTTCTTCATCTCGCGGGCGGGGCGCGATAACGCGTTCGCGAAATGGCTCGCCGCGCTGCTGATCGCGCAGGGCAAGACGGTGATCCTGCAGGACACCGACTTCAAGAGTCGCGATTTCCTCGATGCGATGCACGACGCGCTGCAGCACTGCCGGCGCACGGTCGCGATCTACTCGCCGGATTATCTCGCGAGCGACTATTGCAAGGCGGAGTGGCAGGCCGCGATCGGCGACGACATCGCCAACGCGCAGACGCGGTTCGTGCCGATGATGCTCGAGCCGTGCATGCCGGACGGGCTGTTGCGCCGCATCGCCTACAAGCCGCTGCCGGACATCCGCCGCCGCAACGACAAGCGGCTGCTGATCGAGGAAATTCTCGCCTGGCTCGACGTGCCGCTGGTCACGCTCGACGTGCCCGAGCCGCCGGATGGCACGCTGATCGCGCGCCAGCCGATCGTGCATCCGGAAATCCGCGCGCAGGACGACTTCGCCGGCCGCGGCGATCTGATGGCGGAGCTGGCCAAACGGATCGGCGCGGGCGGCATGGTGCTGACCAATGCGCGGCACGCGACGCAGGCGATCTCGGGTCTGGGCGGCGTCGGCAAGACGACGCTGGCGCGGCAGTTCGCGTGGCTCTACCAGGACGCCTACGAGGGCGTGTGGTGGGTGCGCGCCGAACAGCGCGACACGCTGTTGCGCGATCTCGTCGAGCTCGGCGGGCGGCTCTCACCGGGCATTGCGCAACTCGCTCTGAAGGATCTCGACGCCGCCGTCGTCAAGACGCTGGAGTGGATCGAGGGTACGCCGAGCGAGCGGCCCTGGCTGATCGTGTACGACAACGTCGAGGGCTCGGGCGCGCTCGACAAGCTGCTGCCGCGCCGCAACGCGCACGTGCTCGTCACCACGCGCGAGCCGGAGTTGCGCGGCATTTCGGCGGTGGTGGATGTCGACGTGTTCCCCGCCGATGTGGCGACCGAGTTCCTGATGACGCGCACCGGCCGCAAGTCGGAGGCGCATCGTGAGGCGGCGGGGCGGCTGGCGGCTGCCGTGCATTGCCTGCCGCTGGCGCTCGATCACGCGGGCTCGTATTGCACGGGCGCCGGCATGGAGTTCGACGCCTACCGCAAGCACCTGGGCGAACTGTTGCGCGAAAAGCCGATGAAGGGCGCGAGCGCGGGCCGCTATCCCGAGAGCGTCTACGGCACCTTCACGCTGGCGATCGAGAAGGCGGCCGAGGGCTGCCCGATGGCCGCCAAGCTGATGGGCATCGCCGCCTACCTCGCGCCGGAGCGCTTGCCGCTGTCGCTGATCGACGAGCGCGTGATGAGCGTTGTCGAGCGCGGCAAGGCGGTCGAGGCGCTCGGCGCGGTGTCGCTGGTGGATAGGGTCGAATTGGAGGAAGGCGGGTTTGCGCTCAGCGTGCATCGGCTGGTGCAGGTCGTGATGCAGGCACGGCTGGTGGAGCAGGGAGGGGCGGAGGCGACGGCGGCCGAGGCGACAGCGATTGTGGAGCGGGGGTATTCCGAGGAGCAGACGTTCGATAGCATTCACACCAACGCGCGCTGGCTGCCGCATGCGGTAGCGGTGCTCGCGCACGCACCGGAGGAGGGCGCGGCGGCGTTCTCGACGCTGTGGACCTACCCGCAGATCGGTGACATGCGCGTGCAGCTCGGCGAGCTGGGCGTGGCGATGGCCGCGTACGAAAGCGCGCGTGATCTGGCGGAACGCATCGTTGCGGTAGAACCGGACAACACGCTATGGCAGCGCAGCTTGTCCGCCTCGCAGGACAAGATCGGCAACGTACTCGTCGCTCAGGGCAACCTCCCCGACTCTCTCGCCGCCTTCAACGCATCCCTCGCCATAAGAGAACACCTCATCAAAGCCGACGGCGGAAATGCCGGATGGCAGCGCGACCTCTCCCAATCTCACTGTTGGGTTGGCATCGTTTTGCAGGCACAAGGCAAGCTTTCCGAAGCTCTGGAGTCCTATCGCAACTACAATGATATTATGGAGCGCCTGGCCAAAGCCGACCCCGGAAATGCAGGATGGCAGCGCGACCTCTCCGTCTCGCATAACAAGATCGGCGACGTGCTTCGTGCTCAGGGCAACCTCCCCGCAGCCCTCGACGCCTTTAACGCCTCGCGCGCCATAGCCGAACGCCTCGCCAAGGCCGACCCCGGAAATGCGGGATGGCAGCGCGACCTCGCGGTGAGTAACGAACGACTTGGCGCGGTCCATATTCAGCAGGAAGATACAGGTCACGCTATCGAGGCATTCGAGCGCGCGCTTGGCGCGTACAAGGCACTGATTGAGAGGAACCCAGGCGACATCCAATCGCTAGTATTCTCGGTTGTGCCCCTTTTGAGGCTTGGCAGCCTCAAGGGTGAGGACGGTCGCCCGAACCTGGAAGCTGCGCTTTCCATTCTGACGCCATTGGCTGAGGCTGACAGGCTCGATGCAATGCGACGCGGATGGATCGACACGATCGAAGCCAAGATCGCCGCCCTCGCCTCCGACCAAGACGGGGTCAGGCCCGTCCTGCCGGAGGCGGGCCAGCAAGAAGCGTCAGACCCCGAGGTCGCCGACGTCGCGCAACCGGGGTCCGACCCTGCGGGTCTGACCCCATCTCACGCGCCAACCAATGATACCGAGGCGCCACCCGCTCCACCCCTCGTTCAACCACCGCCTCCACCGCGACCCGGCGGCATGCGCTGGAAGTGGAGTTCGTAAGCGAACGGGGCTGGGTCTGCACGAGCCGGTTCTCATGGGCGAATCTTGCCTCGTCCTCAAACCGGCGCATATCTGATTTCATGTGACGCGTGGCAATCCAATCCACCGCGCGCGGGCTGGTCGCATCGAATCGTGCGACGGATACCAACGCTCGCGACGACAACAGGAGATCATCATGACACGCATCGGCACCCTGCTCGGCACCGCCGCTCTCGCACTCGCCTTCGGCGCAGCCACGACGCTCGCCCAGACGCCGTCCGCCGCGCCGTCCGCCGCGCCGGCCGCCACCGCCAAGGCCGCGCCGGTCAAGGGCAAGCTCAAGACTGCGACCACGGCCGTCGGCAAGCAGTGCTCGGCCGAAGCCGACGCCAAGGGCGTACACGGCAAGGAGCGCAAGAAGATGCGCGCAGACTGCAAAAAACGTCTGACCGCGAAGCCGTAAATCTCGCGAAGAGAGACGGCTCCACAATTTCGGACGGTGCGATGAGTGGAATCTCTGCCTGACAGCGCGCACGGTTGTGCGTGCGAATCAGGAGCCAGAATGACGAAGCGAACACGCCGGAACCACTCACCGGACTTCAAGGCCAAAGTGGCCCTT
>CAMDPA010000444.1 GCA_945903565.1 Devosia equisanguinis
CCTACTTCACACCCAAGAAGGCCGGCTCGATGGAGGTGACCAGCCGCGCCGACTTCGTGCTGTACTGCCTCATGCTGGCGCCGCTCGTACTGGCGCTCGGCGTGCTCGTCTGGAAGCTCGGGCCGGGAGGTTTGAAGCTGATTTCCAGCGCCAGCGAATGGGCGCTCTATGCGTCGCTTGTCGTCTTGTACGGCCTGCAGCTCTACGACACCTGGCGCATCAACAGCGGCATCTTTCAAAAGCCTGTCGCAGAGATCTACCGCTATAAGTTCCGTCAGGTCGCCGTGCTGGATATCGCCTACATGATTACCTTCGGTTCCGAGCTCGCCGTCGTTTCGATCCTGCCGTTGTTCTTCAAGGACACGTTCGGCCTGTCGCTGACGATGGCAGGATTTCTCGGCGCGAGCTTCGGCATGACCACGTTCTTCGCACGCCCCGCCGGCGGCTGGCTGAGTGACCGGTTCGGACGGCGGCGCATGCTCGTCCTTTGCCTGGCTGGAACCGCGGTCGGGTATGCCGGCATGAGCTTCATGGGGCCAGGGACCGGGATTGCGTTCGCGGTGATCGTGACGCTCGTGTGCTCGTTGTTCGTCAATGCCGGCAACGGCGCGATCTACGCGATGCTGCCGATGATCAAGCGCCGCCTCACCGGCCAGATCGCCGGCATGGTCGGCGCGTTCGGCAACGTTGGCGGCGTGTTGTTTCTCGCCATCTATTCGATCGTCGATGTCCGCACGTTCTTCCTGATCGCCGCCACCTCCGCCGTGCTCGGCCTCGCCGTCACGTATATGTTCATCGATGAGCCCAAGGGCCAGATCGCCGAGGAAATGCCGGACGGATCCATCGCGATGATCGACGTGACATGAGCAACGCGCCATCCCCAGGGTCAGGGCCGCGGGTCAGCGTCGGCCAGCATTCGATCGCCGGCGCCAAGGACCGCAACGACGATTCCTATGGCGTCGTCGTGCCCACCGATGCGCTGCTCTCGACCCACGGCATCGCCATGGCGATCGCCGACGGCATGTCGTCGAGCGAGGGCGCGAAGGAAGCGAGCGAGAATTGCGTCAAGAGCTTCCTGGAAGACTACTACTGCACGCACGCGTCCTGGAGCGTGAAGAAGTCGGTGGGCGTGGTTCTCAAGGCGGTCAACAGTTGGCTGTTTGCACAGGGCCAGCGCCAACACCATTCCGACCGCGGCATGGTCAGCACCTTTTCCGGCCTCGTGCTGAAGGGCGGCACGGCACATGTGTTCCACGCTGGGGATTGCCGCATCAGCCGTCTGCGGGATGGCCGCCTCGAAGCGCTGACGCGCGAGCATCGCGTGCGTGTGGGACGCGGACGCGAGCACCTCGCCCGCGCTTTCGGCATGGACCACAATCTCGAGATCGACTACCGCGCCGAACCCTTGGAGACCGGCGACGTTCTGCTGTTCACGTCGGACGGCGTGCATGACTACCTCGCCGCGCCTGAAATCATCGAGATCGTCGCGCCGCTCAAGACCGATCTCGACGCCGCCGCGCACCAACTCGTCGCCCGCGCCTTCGAGAAAGGCAGCACGGACAATCTCACCTGTCAGATCGTTCGCATCGACGCTCCCGGCCATGCCGACGAAGCCGGTCGCTTCAAGACGCTCACGGCGCTGCCGTTCCCGCCGGAACTCGCGCCGGGCATGTCGTTCGATGGCTACGACATCGTGCGCGAGATACACACCAGCAATCGAACGCAGGTCTATCTTGCCAAGGATACCGCCTCCGGCGAGATCGCGGTGCTCAAGACACCCTCAGTGAATTTCGAGGACGATCCCGTTTACATCGAGATGTTCGCCAGGGAGGAGTGGGTCGGCAGGCTGGTCGCCAGTCCGCACGTCCTGAAAGTGCTGTCACCGGCCAGGCCGCGCCGGCATCTCTACACGACCACCGAATATTTCGACGGCCAGACGCTGCGGCAGTGGATGCGCGATCACCCCCGCCCCGAGCTCGAAACCGTTCGTGGCATCGTCGAGCAGATCGCCAAAGGGCTGCGCGCCTTTCACCGCAAGGACATCATACATCAGGATCTCAAGCCCGAGAACGTGATGATCGACCGCCACGGCCTGGTGAAGATCATCGACTTCGGCTCGTCGCGCGCGGCGGGATTCGACGAGATGGCATCCGCCGTCGAACGCCCGCGTCTCGTTGGAACGCTGGACTACACCGCGCCCGAATATCATCTCGGCGACCGGCCCAGCCATCGCTCAGACCTCTACGCGCTCGGCGTCATCGCCTATGAGCTTCTCACCGGCAGCCTGCCGTATGGCAAAGGCTTCGCAACCCCGCGCGACGTGGCAAGCCTCCGCTTCATACCAGCGGGCACGTTGCGCGACGACATCGCCATCTGGATGCAAGCCGCGTTGGAAAAAGCCGTCCACAAGCAGCCCGCCGAACGCACCGAAGCTCTCTCCGCCTTGGTCGAGGACCTGCACCGTCCCAACGCCGCCCTCGGCTACGACCGCCCGCGCCCCTTGATCGAGCGGAATCCACTCGCATTCTGGCAAGGGCTGGCATTCCTGCAGCTCGTCGTCATTCTGATACTGTCGTGGCTTGCAACGCGCTGAGGCAAAGCGATCAACCCATCTCGCGACCGTTCGGGGGCTGACCGCCGCGCACAAAGTTCGGCTCGTCATCCTCGACCGAAGTGAGCCGAAGGCGAACGAGCGTCGGGGACTCAGCATAAGAGTCGTGCGAAGCACGCACTATCGATGACCCCATCGCCCGCCGGTCTTGGATAAGCGGATCACGTGCTGGCCTTGCTCTGAAACGATCCAATCACTGAACACCTAGCCGAGCTATTTCGTGGCGCTGGTTTGCGGAACATCGAACCGCGGCATAAGCTTCGGGTTCGTCATCCTCACCCTGCAAAGCGACGATCCAGATGAGCCGCCACATCGTCGCTTCCGTTTGCGAAATCGCGCCCGGCGCAGCCAAACTCGTGACCGTTCAAGGCCGCGAGATCGGTGTGTTCAATGTGGCCGGCACGTTTCATGCGCTCGCCAACCGCTGCCCACACGGCGGCGGACCGATGTGCAAGGGCACCGTCGGCCCACTGGTGCGCGCGACCGTACCCGGGGAATATCGCCTTGAACGCAATGGCGAGTTCCTGCGCTGCCCCTGGCATGGCTGGGAGTTCGACATCAAGACCGGCCAGTCCTGGTGCGATCCCGGCAAACTCGCGCTGAAGCCCTACGCGGTCGCGGTCGAGGCGGGCGCCGAGCTTGTCAAAGGCCCCTATGTCGCCGAGACGTTTCCTGTCAGCATCGAGCAGGACTACGTGGGCGTGGAGATTTGATGTGACATCAAGCGCGGCATCGCGAGCAGCCGACGGCATCGATTGCGACATTCACCCCGCGATTCCCAGCGTGCGCGCGCTACTCCCCTACATGAGCGACGTGTGGCAACACACCGTCGGCATGATCGCGCGCGGCATCGAGCACCTGCACATGACGAGCTATCCGCCGGGCTCGACGCTCGCCTGCCGTCCCGACTGGCGGCCAAAGACCGGCGCACCTGCCGCCAACGTCGATCTCGTACGCGCGCACGTGCTCGACCATTTCGCTTTGCGCGGCGGCATTCTCAATCCCGTGCACGGCGCGATGACGCTGACCAACGGCGATCTCGCCGCCGCGTTGTGCCGCGCGATCAACGACTGGATCGGCGAACACTGGCTGAGCGTCGAACCGCGCCTGTCCGCCTCGATCGTCGTTTCGCTGCACAACCCCGGCGATGCCGTCGAAGAGATCGAGCGGCGCGCGAACGACAAGCGGTTCGTGCAGGTGCTCGTTCTCGCGCAAGGCGAGATGCCGCTGGGCCGCCGGTACTATTGGCCACTCTATGCGGCGGCTGAACGGCACGGTTTGCCGATCGCGATTCATCCCGGCAGCATGTTCCGTCACGCACCAACGCAAAGCGGTTTTCCATCGACGCTGACGGAAGACTACATCACCCACGCCCAGGCGTTCGGCTCGCAGCTCGCAAGTCTCGTCGCGGAAGGCGTGTTCGCCAAGTTTCCAGGCCTCAAGGTCGTACTGACCGAATCCGGCGTTTCCTGGCTACCCTCGCTGATGTGGCGCATGGGCAAGGACTGGCGCGGCCTGCGCACGGAGGTGCCGTGGGTCGATCAGATCCCCGCCGAGATCATCCGCCAACACGTGCGCCTGACGCTGCAGCCCCTCGATCTGCCACCAACGATCAGCTTGGAACGCCTGTGCGACCACCTCGGCTCCGACCGCCTGATCCTGTTCTCGACCGACTATCCCCACCACCAGTTCGACGCCGACGACGTCGTCCCGCCATCCCTTCCACCCGATCTCCTACGCAAAGTCCTCGTCGACAACGTCCT
>CAMDPA010000445.1 GCA_945903565.1 Devosia equisanguinis
GGTATCGATGCCAACGAAAGCTTCGCTATGATCACCCATGACTCACCCTCCTTGTGTGAGGCTCTGCCCGGCCAATCCGGGTAACCCTCGACCCCACATCGGGGGTGAGTCGCCTCGTTCGTGGAAGGGACATACAGTCTGGGTTGAGCGTTTCAGCGCGACCCAGCACTGCTTGCACCGATCGAGAATGCTGGGTCGCGCGTCATCGCGGAGCGATGCTCCGCATCGACGGCTTGACCCAGCCTACGTAAGACCAGCCTACGCAAGAATTGAATCGCCCTGGCGAAGGGCACCCTGATCAGCTGATAGGTCGCCGTTTATCCCTTGGCCTTCCCATGGCCATGGTCATGCCCATGGGCATCCCCGTCGCCATGGTCGTGGTCGCAGCCGCAGTCGTCGCCGTGCTCGTGGCTGTGATCATGCCCGTGCTGTGCGTGTGGATCGACCAGCGTGGCGTGCAGCTTGCGCTCGATTGCGACCGACTCCGCGCGGGGCGCGTCGGCGTCCTCGATGGCAAGACCCATCAGCTCGGCGGCCAGCCTGATATCCTCGACGTGGCCGAAGTAGTGCCGCCGCAAACGCCCCTGCCGGTCGAACAGCAGCATCGTCGGCGTTCCCCGCATCTCGTAGGCGGCCATCGTCTTGGGCATCTTCACGCCGTCGGGCGTATCGATCGCGACCGGGAACGGCCAACTGTACTCGTGCAGGAACGCCTCGAGCGACTCCGGGCCCATGGCCCCATGGTGCTCGAACACCGAGTGCAGGCCGATCACGACAACCTCGTCGTCGCTGAACTGCTCGGCGATCTTCTGGGCCTGCGGCAAGCCATGCTGCACGCAACCCGGACACAGCATCTGGAAGGCCACGACCAGAACCACCTTGCCCTTCAGCGCCTTCAGGCTGAGCGGCGCACGTGTGTTGAACCAGCGCGTGACAGACAGCTCCGGGGGATTCTCGGGATCGAACATGGCAGGTCCTTTCGAGATTTGGGCGTGGTCCCTTAGCACGCCGTAATGCCGCTCACCAAGCGGAGGCTTCCAGGCGATTCCGCCCTTGTCGGCCCGGCGCGGGAATGTCATCACGCAAATCAAACGCGATTGGGCCGAGTGCCCCAAGGGATGACCGCATGACCGCCGCCAGCATCGAAGGGCCAACGCTCGCCCAGCAGATCGGCGCCTTCGCCGCCAACGCAGATGCCGCGCGCCTCCCCGCCCCCGCGCGCGAATTGATCCGTCTGCTCATCCTCGACGTCGCCGGCCTGTGCGTGGCCGCCCGCAAGACGGACTACGTCGAAGCAACGCTGGCCAGTATCGCATCGGCGGGGCGCTCGACCGCCATCGGGCACGCGACACCGCTCGGCCCTTACGACGCCGCCCTCTTCAACGGCACCGCCGCGCACGGCGAGGATTTCGACGATACCTTCGAAGGTGGCCCGGTTCACGCCGGCGCGGTGATCGTGCCGGCCGTACTCGCCATCGCGGAGCATCGCGGGCTTTCAGGTGCGGCCGTCGTCAAGGGCATCGCAGTCGGCTGCGAGGTGATGTGCCGGATGGCGCTCGTCGCGCCGCAAGCCACGCACAAGGCCTGCTTCCACCCCACCGCCGTATTCGGCGCGCCGGCAGCCGCCGCCGCCGTCGGCGCCGCACTCGGCCTCGACGCGGGCCGCATCGCGCACGCCATCGGCATCGCTGGCAGCCTGTCCGCCGGGATCATCGAATACCTCGCCGACGGCAGCTGGACGAAGCGCATGCACGCGGGATCCGCCGCGCAATCGGGCATCCGCGCCGCGCTGATGGCCGAGGGCGGCTTCATCGGACCCGCCACCGTTCTCGAAGGCCACCATGGTTTCTACAAGGCCTTCGCGCCCTCCAAGACGCCCGACTACGTGCCGCTGCTGGATGGTTTGGGCACGCGCTGGATGGTCGAGACGATTGCGTTCAAACCGTATGCGTGTGGGACCATGACGCAGCCCTATATCGACTGCGCGATCGAGCTCGCGCGGTCGGGCGTCAGGGCCAGCGATATCGAAAGCATCGTGTGCGAGGTGGGCGAGGGCACGGTCCATCGCCTATGGGCGCCGTTACCCCTGAAGCAATCGCCGCCCAACGGCTACGCGGGCAAGTTCTCCTCGCCGTATTGCATCGCTGTCGGGTTCCTCGATGGCCGCGCGGGCCTTGGCCAATTCACCGACGAGCGCGTGAAGGACCCGGCGGTGCGCGCACTCGGTGCGAAGGTTTCCTACGTCGTCGATCCCAACAATCCCTACCCCCGCGCCTTCACCGGGCATATCCGGGCGACGTTGAAGGACGGCAGCGTGAGAGAGGTTCGCCGCGCCAACATGCGTGGCGGGGCGCACGACCCGATCAGCACCACCGAAATCCTCGACAAGTTGCGGGACAACGCGCGCTTCGGGGGCTGGGACGATGCGCGCACCGAACGGCTGATCGCGGCGATCGATGGCGTGATGAAGGGTGGCGCGGTGGATTTGAATTCAGCGCGCGGTTGAGGTGTCAGACCCGTCCTGCCGGAGGCAGGCAAGCAGCAAGGGTCTGACACCATCACGGACGTCAATTTCTAAAAGACATGTCGGTAGCGAAAGGTATCAGACCCGGAGGGTCTGACACCTCGCCGGAGGGAACCGAAATGAAAGAACTCGAAGGCCGCGTCGCGCTTGTGACGGGGGCGGCGCGCAACATCGGCCGCGCGATTGCGCTCGACCTGGCG
Source organism: Devosia equisanguinis (assembly GCA_945903565.1). Classification (GTDB taxonomy): domain Bacteria; phylum Pseudomonadota; class Alphaproteobacteria; order Rhizobiales; family Hyphomicrobiaceae; genus CAMDPA01. The sequence continues at coordinate 2,725 of CAMDPA010000445.1, forward strand.
AAAGGCGGCGCGAAAGTGGTCGTGACCGCTCAGAGCGACAAGGCGGGTCTCGATGAAACCGTGGCTGCGATAGTTGCGGCAGGCGGCACGGCACACGCGATGCTGGCCGACGTGACGAACGAAGATCACGTCGCGTCGATGTTCAAGGCAGCGCTCGATCGCTTCGGCCGCCTCGATGTGCTCGTCAACAACGCGGCAGTGCGCGGCGAGACACCGCTCGCGGAGATGACACTCGCGGAATGGCGGCGCGTCGTGGCGGTGACGCTCGAAGGGCCGTTCTTGTGCGCGCGTGCGGCGCTGCCTCACCTGATCGCAAGTGGGCAGGGCTCGATCATCAACATCGGCGGCCTCACCGGCTACACCGGCGCGAAGAACCGCGTGCACGTCGTCTCGGCGAAAGCCGGGCTCGACGGTATGACGAAGGCGCTCGCGCATGAGCTGGCGGAGCACACGATCACCGTCAACCTCGTCTCGCCCGGCCTGATCGACACGGTGCGCGGCAAACACAATCCCACCAACCCCGATCATCATCGACGCCACGAAACCTTGCTCGGCCGTCGCGGGCGACCGGAGGAAGTGGCGGCGATGGTGCGCCATCTGGCAGGACCGAATGGGCGGTTCATCACGGGCCAGACGATCCACGTCAACGGCGGCGTGTACTTGCCATGATCCAAGACGTGCTCGCGAGCCTCGGCCTGGCCAGTCTTAATCTAGGCAACGTCATCAGCTGGGGACAGGCACTGTTGATCGCGTCGGTGGCGTTGGCGGGATCGATCATCACCGCCGTCGCAGGCGTGGGCGGCGCCATCGTGCTGTCGTTCGTGCTGACGCCGATCCTGGGACCTGCCGCGCTGGTGCAGACGATCTCGGTGGCGATGCTGATCAACAACCTCACCAAGATCAACGTGTTCCGCAAGGGCATCGACTGGGCGCAATGCCTGTTCGTGGTCACCTGCGCGGCACCGGGCTGCGTGATGGGCTCGCTGATCTATTCGAGCCTCAGCGAGCGCACGATCACCATCATCCTCGGCGTGTTCCTGATCGGGCTGGTGATCTTCAAGTGGTTCCTGCCGGGCGACATCGGCCGCTGGTCGAAACCGGCGGTGGCGATTTCATCGTTCGTCTATGGCCTCTTGACGGGCACGACGATTGGCGGGGGCATATTGCTGTTGCCGATCCTGATGGGAACGGGCCTCACCGGCATGGCACTGATTGGCACGGACGCGGCATGCGGTCTGGCGATGCACATCGTGAAAACAGTCGTGTTCGGATCGAACGGCGTGCTGACGGCGCAATATGCCGCCATCGGCGTGCTGATCGGCATCGTGATGATCCCCGGCGCCTATATCGCGCGCGCGATTTTGCGCACAATGCCGCTCAAGGTCCATGAGCGGATCATCGATGCGGTGATTATTCTGGGTGGCCTGAGCTTCCTGGCGCGGGCGATTTGACGTTGAAGAGCCGGCCCAGGATTCATCTAAGGACAGATCGCAGAATAACCGCTACGAGTTCTCCTGTCTACGTGGGCTGATTGTATAGTTCCATTCGGGATGGAAGTCATCGCCGACAAGCTTGACCGCCGCCAACTCGGCTTTGCTGACCTTGATGCCTTTCTCATAGGTTCGC
>CAMDPA010000446.1 GCA_945903565.1 Devosia equisanguinis
CGGTGCATGGCGCCTCGTCAAACAGCTCGTCGCAACGCTGCTCGCCGCCATCATCCCGGCGCCCGACCTCGCACGCCTCGACGCGCATTATCCCCGCCTGAAGCGCAACCTGCACGAACCACCAAGGAGAAAGCGCCACTATCAACGAACGCAGCTGTTATTTTAGCGCCTATGCGCGGAGGCGGCCACCCACGACAGGCCTCGGTGAGAACGCGGTTGTGAAAAGATGAGCGGACATTTTCACGTGGTTACCTTGTCGACAGGGGTGCTTCACTGCGGTGTGTCGTGGGTGGCCGCCTGCGCGGCCATGACGACAGTGTGGGGGGCAAGGTTGCGGCAGGCACCCTGCTAAAGCTTGATCTTCGCCTTTTCCGCCACGCCCTTCCACAGGGGGATCTCGCGCGCAATGCGGTCGGTGAATTCCGCCGCGGTGGAGCCGATGGGCACGAGGCCGTGGTGTGCGATCTTGCCGGCGAAGTCTGCGTCCTTCGTCATTGCGATGAACTCGGCTTCGAGGCGTTTCACGATCGCGTCGGGCATGCCGCGTGGGCCCATGAAGCCCATGAAACTGTCCATCACGATGCCGGGCATGCCGACCTCCGCCATCGTCGGCACGTCGGGAATATGCGGGAAACGCGCGGAGCCCGAATGCGCCAGCGCCTTCACGCGGCCGCCCTTGAGGTGGCCGATCAGCGGGCCGGGATCGACGAAGGACATCATGAGCTGGCCGTTCAGCAGCGCCGTCAGAACTTCCGCCGTGCTCTTGAATGGGATGTGCTCGAACGGCGCGCCCGTGCGCGCCTTGAACAGTTCGACGAGAAGCTGGAACGTAACCGATGGCGTGCCGTAGTTTGCCTTGTCGGGATTGGCCTTGGCGTGCTTGACGAGGTCTTCGATGGAATTGATGTTCAGGTCGGAGCGCACCACCATCACGAACGGGAACGAAGCGACGATCGACAGCGGCTGTAGGTTCGCTGGATCGTACGGCAGCTTCGCGTAGACGGCGGGGTTGACGATCGTGGCCCCGAACGGCGCGATCAGCAGCGTGTAGCCATCCGGTGTCGCGCGCGCCGTCTGCTCGTAGGCGATGATGCTGCCGGCACCAGGGCGGTTTTCCACCACCACCGCCTGGCCGAGCTTCTCCGACAGCCGTTGACCGACCATGCGGGCGAACACGTCGTTGCCGCCACCCGCCGCGAAGCCGCAGAGAATGCGGATCGGCTGTTTCGGCCAGCCGTCGGTCTGGGCGGCGATTGAGCCGGGCAACATCGTTCCAGCCGCAAGCGCCGTAAGACCCTTTAGCGCGTCGCGACGATCGACAAGAAACGCGTTTGCCATTGCATCCTCCCGTTCAAAGTCTTTGACTTGGACTGTCTGCGTCAGTCGAGTTTCGTATTGGTCGCCTTGGCCAGGGCCTTCCAGCGCTCGGCCTCGGAGTCGATGATGGCGGCGTACTCTTTCGTGGTGCTGCCGATCGGGCTTTGGCCGAGTGTGCGCCAACGCTCGACCACATCGGGTTGCTTCATCGTTGCCATGAGCGCTTCTTCAAGGCGCGCGACGATTGCCGCCGGGGTGGCCTTGGGCACGATGATCCCGGTGATCGAGTCGAGAAACAGGTCGGGATGGCCGAGTTCGCCGAAGGTCGGTACATCCGGCAGCTCCGGTGAGCGCTTGCTGCCGGTCGTCACCAGCGGACGCACCTTGCCGGCCTTCAATTGCGGGGCCAGGGAATTGTAGTCCTGATAGGCGATCATGATCTGGCCGTTGAGCAGCGAGGCCATCGTTTCCGCGGTGCTCTTGAATGGGATGGTCTCGAATTTCGTGGCTGTGCGCGTCGACAGGACCGAGGTGATCATTTCGAAGCCCGTCGCCATGGCGCCGAAGTTTGCCTTGTCGGGGTTGGCCTTCGCGTGCTCGAGAAGCTGGGCGAGCGTGGTGATCGGTTTGCCCGCCTGCTGCAGACCGGCGTTGACGGTGAGATACAGCACCATGTTGCCGATCAGGGAAACCGGGGCGAAGTCGCGGCGCGGATCGTAGGAGAGCTTGGAGTACACGGCCGGGTTGACCGCTGTCGTCGAGGTCGGCGCGACCATCAGCGTGTAGCCGTCGGGTGCCGCCCGCGCGGTGTGCTCGGCAGCGATCAGGCCGCCCGCGCCGGGCTTGTTATCGACAACCACCGGCTGCCCCAGACGTTGAGACAGCCCCGGCGTGATCGAGCGCGCGGTGATGTCGATGATCGCGCCGGCAGCGAACCCGACGACGAGGCGAACGGGGCGCGTGGGATAGGCCGTCGCGTCCTGTGCCTGTGCGGATGAGCACACGAGCATCAGGGTCAATGGCGCGGACAGGGCGGACATTCGCCTCGGCATCGCTCGTTTGGATGACATGCGCATCTCCCTTTGAATAGCCGAGGGGTGTTGGCCAGCTCTCAATCGAGCTTGACGTTGGCGGCCTTGGCGACCGCCGACCACAGCGGGATTTCTTCCGCGATCAGTTTCGCGAAGCCAGCCGAGCGGATGTTCGATACGGGTATGCTGAGCCCCTTCAAGCGCTCGACGAGGTCAGGCATTTTCGAGGCGGCGTCGACCTCGCGCTCGAGGTGTTCGATGATGGCGCGCGGCGTGCCTTTCGGCGCGAGCAGGCCGCCGAAGATCTGTACGTCGATGCCGGCGATACCAGCCTCGGCGAGGGTCGGCACATCGGGGAATTCCACCGTGCGCTGAGATCCGGTGGTTGCGATCACACGCGCGCGGCCGGACCTGACATGCGCCGTGGTCGGGCCGGGATCGACGAAAGCGAAGGTGATCTGGCCGTTGGCGACCGCGGTCATCTTGTCGGCGCTGCCCTTGAACGGGATATGTACGGCCTCAATGCCCGTCTTCGATTTGAACAGTTCCGTGGGTAGCTGGAACGCGGGCGAGGTGCTGCCGTAGTTGGACTTGGTGGGGTTGGCCTTCGCCCAGGCGACGAGTTCGCCAACCGTCTTGATATTGAGATCGGCGTTGACCGCGACCACGAGCGGGAACCGGCCAAGGATCGCAATCGGCTCGAAGCTGTTCTGCGGATGGTACGGCAACTTCGAATAGACCGCCGGCGCGAACGTCAGCGTGCCGCTCGGCCCGAGCAGCAGCGTGTAGCCGTCGGGTGCGGCGCGGGCGACCTGCTCGGCGGCGATGAAACCGGCCGCGCCCGGCTTGTTCTCGATGATCACCGGCTGCTTGAGCAACTCGGATAATTTGTTCCCGTAGGCGCGGGCGAGAATATCGTTGCCGCCGCCCGGCGGAAAACCGATCACGATTTTGATCGGCTGCTTGGGCCAGCCCGCCGCCGCATCCGTCTGGGCTGCAGCCGGAGGTGCCGCAATGAGCAGCACCGCAACGAGCAGTTGTAGCGTCGCTGCAACGGCGAGCGCGTAGCAAAGTCGTGCAAGACCAGAGCGCATCGGCGACCCCTTCTCTCAATCGAGTTTGATGTTGGCGGCCTTGGCGACGTCCGTCCAGCGCTTGATCTCGGTGTCGATCATCTTCTCGAATGTCGACGACGTGCTTTCTACCGTGTAGAGGCCCAGCGACTTCCACCTTTCGACCACGTCAGGCGCCTTCAGCACCATGTTGATTTCGGTCTCGAGCTTCTTGACGATCGCGGCCGGTGTGGCCTTGGGGGCGACGATGCCTGTGAAGGGCTGCGCGACGGCCGCGGGGTATCCCGCCTCCGCGATCGAGGGAATTTCAGGCAGATCCGTAGAGCGCTTGCCGCTCATGACAGCGAGCACCTTGACCTTGCCGGCCTGGATTTGCGGCGCCACCGAGCGGTACTCCTGGAAGCCGATCATCGTCTGCCCCGTGAGCAGCGCCGTCATCGTTTCGGGCGTGCTCTTGAACGGGATCACGACGAACGTGGCGCCGGTATTCAGCGTCAGCAGCGCCGTCATCATGTCGAAGAAGGTCGCGGGGCTGCCGAGGTTCGCCTTGTCCGGATTGGCCTTCGCGTGGTCCAGCAATTCCTTGACGCTCTTCACCGGCAGACCCGCGGCGACCGTCAGATAAAGCGGATAGGTCGCGATCTGAACAATCGGTACGAAGTCCTTCTGCGGGTGATAGGCGAGCTTCGTATAGACCGCAGGATTGATCACCAGCGTTGCGGTCGGCGCGACCAGCAGCGTGTAGCCGTCGGGGGCGGCGCGCGCCACGAACTCGGCGCCGATGTTGCCGCCCGCACCCGTCCGGTTCTCGACGACGACGGGTTGACCCAAGCGCTCGGCGAGCTTCTGGGCGACTACACGCGCTTGCACGTCATTGATGGCGCCGGGCTCCAGCCCGACGATCATCTTG
>CAMDPA010000447.1 GCA_945903565.1 Devosia equisanguinis
CCAGACGGCCCACGACGCCGTCGCCGGGGTCAGGACAGAGCAGGAGGCGGTTATGGATTGGGCGCGCATCCTGGCCTACGTGACGGGGACGGTGGATCAGGAGCTGCTGGGGCGGAATGAATACCTGGCAGCCGGCCCTGCGCAAGACGCCATCCGGCCATGGAATTGGCTTGCTGAGCCTAGGTCGGGCGGGGCATTGCCGACGCAGGACGGACAACTGATCGCAGGGCGACGAGTTCGAGTTCCAGGGTGAGGCGATTTCGAACCCGGAACAAGAGCAGGGAACCGAGAGCGGACACAAGCGTGAGCATGCCGATGACGGTATGTCTGCGGCGCCGAACACTCTATGCTTTCTCGGCGTTTTGAAGTTTTGAGTAAGCACACCATGACGCCGACGCCTTCCGCAAGGTGGCGCTGGAGAACTTCAACATGTCGCTCGGCCAGGGCCTCAGCAAGGTCGCGGGCAAGGTGTTTCGCATCGGCCATCTCGGCGACTTCAACGACCTGACGCTGATGGGGACGCTCTCCGGCGTAGAAGTGGCGCTAGGCCTCGCCAAGGTACCCGTAAGGTAAAAAAACAGAAACGACCGATAGATCAGTCAGTTAGGTGGCTTCGCCTAGCGGTGCCGGAGGTGGCCCCGTACAATTTTTGGACGGCCGATGCCGCCGTCGCCGGGGTCATGCAGCAGGCGGTTCAAGGCAACGTCGCGCTGAAATCTTTCGCCGCACGACGATGCAATGGGTACCGTGCGTCATCCGCCGGCGTCGTCACGCCGTAAACGTCTGAAGGTCGCCGGTACCGAGCGGCCTGCACCGGGGATCTGCCATGAACATGATCGTCAAGAAGAGTGACCTCGCCACCGGCAGCGAGGACGAACGCCCGTCGCGCGACGCGGCGGAACAGGCCGTGCGCACGTTGATCCGCTGGGCGGGCGACGATCCAGACCGCGAAGGACTCGTCGGCACGCCTGATCGCGTGGTGCGGTCCTACGAGGAATTCTTCGCCGGCTACCACGAGGATCCGCAGGAAATCCTGCGACGGACCTTCGAGGAAACGGAGGGTTACGACGAGATGGTTGTCCTGCGCGACATCCGGCTCGAGTCCCATTGCGAGCATCACATGGTGCCGATCATCGGTCGGGCGCACGTCGCTTACCTGCCCGACCGGCGCGTCGTCGGCATCAGCAAGCTCGCACGGGTGGTCGAGATCTATGCCCGGCGGCTGCAGATCCAGGAGAAAATGACGGCGCAGATCGCCAACACGATCGAGGAGGTGCTGCGGCCGCGCGGCGTGGCCGTGGTGGTCGAAGCCGCGCACCAATGCATGACCACGCGGGGCGTTCACAAGGCCGGAGTGACGATGGTGACGAGCCGCATGATCGGGGCTTTCCGCGAAGGCGCCGAGACTCGGCGCGAGTTCCTGAGCATGATCGGCCGGGCTTCGGCCTGAGTCGCTACAGCGGCGGTGTGGCCTGCCGGTCTCGGCTGTAGGCGCTGACGACGTGCCGGCCGAGCGGACTTATGGGAGGGGAGAAGCGCAACGCGAGCCCGAGGCGGGCCTCGACGATGTTCAGCATCATCGCCGCGTATCCCCGACGCCGGAATGGCGGACCGACAAACAGGTACTCGATCTCGCCCGACGGATCGTAGCGGCAATAGCCGATCGTTGTGTTGGCGTCCGTGATCGTGATGATGCCGTCGGTATGGGCGACGCAGGTCTTCACTTTCGCGGTCCCTGCATTCCCCTGCGCGAGGCTATTGCCTGCAGGACAGGACGAAACTTGAGAAAGAGGCCGTAGGCCTTATCAAGCAACCAGGCGAAGGGTTGGACTTCGAATAGTGTTGCCAGCCAGCGGAAACGTGGAAGCCCGTAAGGCCAAAATACTGAAACGGCCGAGAAAGCAGTGATTTAGGCGGGAGCTGTAGTAGTACCTGAGGGGGCCCGGTACAATTTTTCGGACGGGCCGTGACGCCGTCGCCGAGGTCAGGACAGGGCAGGGGCGGTTATGGATTGGGCGCGTATCCTGGCCTACGTGACGGGGACGGTGGACCAGGAGTTGCTGGGGCGGAACGAATGCCTCGCAACCGGCCCTGCGCAAAACGTCGTCCGGCCATGGAATTGGTTTGCCGAGCCGAGGGTGGACAGAAGCGGGATCATGCCGATGACGGCATGACTGCGGCGTCAGAAACGCTACACTTATTGGGCTTTTTAGAGTTTTGAGTAAGGACAGGTATTGCCGTGGTCCACGAGGTAGCGCGGGTGCTGGACGATGACGTGGTCGGCATAGTCGCCGTCTCTCCGGGAGCCAACGGTACGTGGAGTCGGGCACAGCAGCCCGTCGCCGTCGTTAAAGAAGGCGCAGGTGCCGCAGCTCATCCGAGGAAAGACTACGAAGCGTTGGCCGGCTCGGACGTGCTTGACGTCGTAGCCGATCGCCACCACTTCGCCGGCGATCTCATGGCCCAGCGTAAAGGGCAATCGACATCTGTTTGCCTTACAACAGCGGAAGATGGCCCATCTGCGCTGAGCGCACCCTTGTGCGTTTATTACGATGGCGGTTGTCCCCTTTGCCGCGCTGAAATTGCTACCTATCAGCGCGCTGAGGGTGGTGATGCTTTGAGATGGGTCGATGCGCATGGCTGCGGGTCTGCCGAACTGGGGCCTGATTTGGATAGAGCTAAGGCACTGGCGCGTCTTCATGTGCGACGCGCTGACGGTAGCTTGGTCCAAGGGGCCGCTGCATTTGCAGAAATCTGGCAAGCGCTTCCACGTTGGCGTTGGCTTTCAACATTGGCCAGATTGCCGGTGGTCATGCCCGCCTTGGAGTTGGGCTACAACATATTCTTGCGGGTACGGCCATTATGGCGACCAACGTCTGATGCAACCAAGCTCTTACCACGCGATTTGCTGCGTGAATTACGGACCGACCATGCTGGAGAAACCGGCGCCGTGATGATTTACCGTGGCATCCTTGCTGTGGCGCGAGATCCTCAACTGCGTGAGTTTGCGCATCATCACCTCGAGACTGAGCGCCGACATCTTTTGATGGTGGAAGAAATAGTCCCATCGCGCTGGCGGAGTATTCTGCTGGCTTTCTGGCGTCTTTCTGGTTGGCTAACAGGGGCTTTGCCCGCTTGCTTCGCTCCCCGCGCGGTTTATGCGACCGTCGAGGCCGTAGAGACCTTTGTTGATCATCACTACGCTGAGCAGATCAAATCGATCGACGTAATCCTGGAGAGCCGTCAGGCTGTAGACGCTGATCCTCGGACAGGGAAACAAACGCGTGAATTGCTGCAGCGTCTTCGGGCCTTGTTACTCGAATGCCGGATAGATGAAATTGCCCACCGCGACGAAGCTGCTGCCGCGCGCGGCTCCGATCAGCCGAGCATCGCGTTGCAAGCCTGGTGCGCCCTGGTCGGCTCTGGCTCACGCGTTGCGGTAGCGATTTGCCGCTACGTTTGAGCCAAACCATATGACCACGATTACGGCTGAGATCGAACGCTTTAACCGCCTCAGCGCGACTTGGTGGGATAGCCGCGGACCGATGCGTCCCCTGCACGTGATCAATACTTTGAGGCTGGACTATGTGATCACACAGATCGCCGCGCACCTGGGGCGCGAGCCCGCCAACGCGCTGGCTGGTCTGCGCATCCTCGATGTAGGCTGCGGCGGCGGGCTGCTGGCAGAGCCCCTGGCCCGCTTGGGCGCGCAGGTCGTCGGGGTAGACGCTTCCCCGGGCAACGTCGCCGCCGCCCGACTACACGCTGCATCGCAGGGCGTCGCTGTCGACTACCGGCTGGGCGAACCTGCCGCAGAGCTGTCGCCAGACGAACGCTTTGACGTGGTGCTGGCGCTTGAGGTGGTGGAGCATGTCGCTGACGCGTCTGCTTTTTTGGTCAGCGTCGCGAGTCGATTGGCACCAGGCGGCATGCTCTTCGTCTCGACCATCAACCGCACATGGAAGAGCTTTGTTTTTGCCATCGTCGGCGCCGAGTACGTACTGCGAGTTCTACCACGCGGTACCCATCAGTGGTCGCTGTTTGTACGTCCAGCCGAACTCAGCGCAGCGCTGGTTGCTTCGGGATTGCAGCGCCGTGACCTGCGCGGCATGCGCTATGTGCCGCTGCTGCACCGTGTTTCGTGGTGCTAAAATACGCAGGTCAACTACATCGCTACGGAACGTGTCAATGACTTTGCGCCACTTGAGGTCATGAGTTTAGTGAGTAATCGAGCGGCTGCTCGGGCGTGATTTTGTCGAGGGCCGGCGGGTTGATCCAGACGGCTCGAGGCAAGGCATGCGGTCGCGGGTTCTTGCCCTTGAAG
>CAMDPA010000448.1 GCA_945903565.1 Devosia equisanguinis
CCTCGACGAGCGCGACGGCCCGCACCCGGAGATCTTTCGAGTATCCCTTCGCCATCGCGATCCCCGCCGTTGCTGCCGGTGGAATCCGAATCTGATTTGCGCGTCCGAGGGAATCCCCTGTAACTGTTTTGATTCACATCAAGTGGAAAATGCTCTAGCACTGCATCGCCTGTGAACTCAGCGTACACCTTGCCCGTCCACAAGCGCTCGAGCTGATCGATTGCCTCGATGATATGCACCAACCGTTCCGAAAGCGGTGCCGCGGCCATCAGAAGACCTCGACGAGATCATCGGCGATCCGGCCTGCGAATTCAGGCGACAACCGCTTGCGTTCGATCACGCTGACATCGACACCGCAGAGCTCTGACAACATGCCGGAAACGGCCAGCTCCGCCCGGGCAGCAGCAATTCGCCTTTCGACCTCGGAGCCCTGCGCTTCAGGCTCGGCGAATTGGACCACGACATCCAAATCGCTGTCCGGCCTGGCGTCGCCGCGCATGCGTGAACCGAACACAGCCAAGTGACGCACACCAAGCCGCATCAAGGCGTCCTTGTGCAAGGTCAGCTCTTGAACAACTTGGCCGGAAGAAATGGTGGCTACGTTCATGGTTCGAGAACTTGTGGCGGACCCGCGACGGAGTCAAGCGCGCGCCGTTAAGCCGCCTTCTTCTTCCCCAATCCCACCATCAAAATCAGTGCACCAAGCTCCGGCTCGGCGACCGCTGCCGCTGCCTTGTCGGGCGAGCACCAGATGCGCTCGCGCTCCTTGCTCTCCGGCCATTCGTCGAGTTCCTGCTCCACCTCCAGCAGGAACACCTTGACCTTGACGGGGACGTCACCGTTCGGCTTGCGCTTGTTGTAGGTGAACGTTCCGATCGGCTTCCTGTGCGTGCGGCCGAGAATTCCGGCTTCCTCGCGCGCTTCTTCGGCGGCGGCTTGGTAGTCCTTGATGCCGGGCCACGGCCAGCCCTTCGGAATCACGAGACGGCGGGTCTCACGTGAGGTAACCAGCAGGATCTCGATGGCGCCGTTCAGATCCTTGCGCACCGGCAAGGCGGCAACCTGTTTTTTTCGACTCATCCCCCAGCCGACCACGCACTATTGGCTATGCGTGCGGCTACGTAGGCGATGAAAGCGCAAAATGGAAACGTCACCAGCCACGCCAGCACGATCCGCGCCAGCACACCATAGCGTACGTCGCCAAACCGCCGCGACGCGCTTGCTCCCACGATCGACGTCGTAATCGTGTGCGTCGTGCTCAAGGGAATGCCGTACTGCGACGCACCAAAAATCGTCATCGAGGCCGACGTTTCCGCCGCGAACCCCTGCCACGACTTGATCCGCGTCAGCTTCGAGCCGACCGTCTTGATGATCCGCCAACCGCCGAACGAGGTGCCAAGCCCCATCGTCACCGCGCACACCAGCATCACCCACAGCGGGATTTCGAATTCCTTGGTGACGCCGCCGGCCAACAGGGTCAGCGCGAACACGCCCATGAACTTCTGGCCGTCGTTGAGCCCGTGATTGAACGCCATCGCGCTGGCCGACAGGATCTGTAGGTTGTCGAACACGCGTTTCGCACGATGCGGCCGCATGTTTCCGGCAAAGTGGATCACGCACTTGCCAATCAGGAACGCCCCGAGAAAACCAAGCAGAATCGAGCAGACGAGGCCGATCCCGACCTTCTCCCAGCCGCTCCATTGCAGCGCGTCCAAGCCACCGCCTGCGAAACCCGCTCCCGCGAGCCCGGCCAACAGCGCGTGCGATTTGCTCACGGGGATGCCGAACCGCGCTGCAATAATACCCCATACAATAATTGCCGACATCGCCGCCGTGATCGCCGGCAGCGTCAGTGCGCCGGGCGCGACAATGCCTTTGCCCACGGTCGTCGCGACAGCCGTGCCGGCCATGGCGCCCACCGTGTTGAGCACCACGGCCATCGCAACGGCATTGCGCGGCGCCATCACGCCGGTCGAAACCACGGTCGCGATCGCATTCGGCGCGTCGGTCCAGCCGTTGATGAACTCCGCCACCAGCACAGCCGTGAGCGCCACGATCAACCCAATCGTAACCGCCTCCATCACGACTCCTTTCGTGCGAGCGAGAGAATCAGCTTGCCGCAGTGATTGGCGTCGTCGGTAATTTGCTCCAACAAGTTGTAGAGTTTCTCCCAGGCCAGGAATTCCAGACGGTTGGCGCCGGCTGGACTGTACTCGGCGACCAGCTGCCGCTCGGCCTTGGCGACGATCTTGTCAGCCTTGGACTCGCCCTCGTCGACGACATTGGCCAGCTCGCGCACGCGGACGAGATCGAGCCGCGGCTCCGACAGCATCGCGGCCATGTCGCGCACCTGGATGTTCATCTGCTCGCCGAGCGTGATCAGCTCCAGCACGTCGGGCCTCAGTTCCTTGATCTGGCCCTTGTAGATGTCGAGGTGGGTCGCGACCTTGCGCATGCCGTCGATGACGTTGTCGAGCTCGTCGGAGAGTTGCATCGCGTCCGCCACGTCGAAGCGCAGGATGAACGAGTTGTCGAGCAGCTCGTGGATCTCGTCGACGACGCGATCGGCCTTGTGCTCGAACGCGATGATCGCATCGAGATCGCGGCCGGAGGTTTTCTTGAAGTGGGATGCGCAGGCCACGCCGATCTCCGCCAGCTCTTTAACGAGTTTGGCGAACTGATCGTTCTGCGAAGGCCCGAAGAAACGGGTGACGGCTGCCCAGATCGTGCTCATGTGGTATCGACCGTTTGGCTGCTGGAGATGGCAGGGAAGGGACGGAGTATGCCCACCGGCATGGACCGCCGACGCCTGTTTGCACTATTTTGGTCGCGGGGAAACCATATAGCCCCCGTTATCCCCCGACGTGCGACATTCCTAGCCGGCTGAAGACGCGCCATTCTCTTGGCTTGCCGCTGGAAAAAGACGCACACTATGGCCCAGCCGGCCACCGCCGGAATCGGAGACGCACCAATGCCCCTAACCGCCGTGCCGCAGAGCCGTCGCAACGCCATGCACAACCAGAACGCCCTGAAGATCGGGCTGTTCGGCGCCAATTGCTCGTCGGGACGCGCGGTCACGCTGGTGCCGGAGCGCTGGAGCGGCAACTGGCAGGACAACCTTGCGCTCGTGAAAATGGCGGACGAGGCCGGCATCGACTTCATGCTGCCGATCGGCCGCTGGAAGGGCTACGGCGGCGACACCGACTATCAGGGCGCGACCTACGAGACGATCACCTGGGCCTCGGGGCTGCTCGCCTCCTCCAAGCGCATCACGGTGTTCGGCACCGTGCATGCGCCGCTGTTCAACCCGATCATCGCCGCCAAGATGATGATGACCGCCGACCACATCGGCCAGGGGCGGTTCGGCCTCAACATCGTGTGCGGCTGGAACGAGGACGAGTTCGAGATGTTCGGCGTCTCCCAGCGCGACCACGAGCGCCGCTACGAGTTCGCCCAGGAATGGTGGAACGCGGTGCAGCTTGCCTGGAGCGATCAGGAAAATTTCAACTACAAGGGAGAGCACCTCGACCTGAAGGGCATCCGCGCCAAGCCCAAGCCCTATGGCGGCTCGCGACCCGTGGTGATGAATGCCGGTGCCTCCGCCAACGGCCGCCAGTTCGCGATCAACAACTGCGACGCATTCTTCACCCGCGCCGACCGCGACTCGCTGCCGGAAACGAAATCTCGCGTGCAGGGATTCAAGGCACAGGCGCGCGAACTCGGCCGCGATATGGACTGCTACACCGTCGGCGTCGTGACCTGCCGTCCAACCAAGAAAGAGGCGACGGACTACTATACCCACACCGTCATCGAGAACGCGGACTGGAATGCCGTCGACGGCATCCTCAAGAAAAAGAACCTGTCGGTCGAAACCGTCGGCGAAGAAGCGTTCCAGCGCCATCGCCGCCACTACGCCAACGGCATGGGCGGCTATCCGCTGGTGGGCGATCCCGACCAGATCGCATCGGAGCTCGCCGATCTCGCGGGCGCGGGCCTGCGCGGCATCGCGGTGTCGTTCGTGAACTACCTCGACGAGCTACCCTACTTCGTCGACGAAGTGATCCCGCGCCTGCGCAAGATGGGGCTGCGGGAGTAGCATCGGATCAGCGCGAATTGGGGTCAGCCCCCGCGCTGAAAGATCGAAAACAAGCTGCAGCGTTGCAACGCGGGGTCTGACCCCATACGCGCTAACACAGACGGTTGGGAGCCCCAAACCTCTCCACTGCGTCCCCGGACAAACGTTTCGACCGATAGGTCGGCACGTGAAGATCCGGGGTCTTCACCCCTATCAGAAGGGTCAAGATCCCGGATAGCC
>CAMDPA010000449.1 GCA_945903565.1 Devosia equisanguinis
GGAGGGTCTGACACCCGTCCGCGATCGCATCGCCCATGGCGGAGATGCGGATCGGTAGCTTGTCGAAGGAGATGCCCAGGTGCGCGACGGCGTCGTTGATCGCAGCTGAGATCGCGGCGGGGGAACCGAGATAGCCGGACTCGCCCGAGCCCTTCTGGCCGAACACGGTGAATGGCGACGGTGTGCAGTGGTGCACGATCTCGACCTGCGGGACCTCGTGCGATGAGGGCAGCAGGTAGTCCATGAGGGACTGGCTCATCATCTGGCCCTCGCTGTCGTAGACGAATTCTTCCAGCAGCGCCGCGCCGAGTCCATGCGCGATGCCGCCGAGTGTCATGCCTTTCACGATGGCCGGATTGATCTGCGTACCGCAATCGTGGCCGATCACGTAGCGGCGGATTTCAGGTTTGGCTGTGATTGCGTCGATCACGACCAGCACCACGTGGAATTCGAAGGAGTGGCACGGGTACATCTGAACACGGTCGTTCTTCGGCAGCTCGTTTCCTGTGGGAACCTGATAGACGGCGGTGACTTCCAACCCCGGCTCCATGCCCTCGGGCAATTCGTGGAAATGGCGGTGGGCGATGGTGACGAGTTCCATCCATTCCAGCGCTTTGCCGGTCTCCTTGTCGATGACGCGGCCTTCCCGATACTCGACGGCGCTCTCCGGTTTGCCGAAGCGTTTGGCGCCAATGCGCATCAGCTTGGTCTTGAGTTTGTGGGCGGCATGGAAGCATGCGCCACCGAGCATCACGGCCATGCGGCTGCCGACGGGTGAGTTCGACGGTAGCGACGACACCGAATCCGCGCGCACGATGCGGAACTTGTCGGGATCGATTTCCAGGATCTCGGCAAGTGCTGTCGCAGTGAGTTGCTCATGCCCTTGGCCGGACGACGTCGTGTGGATCGTCGCCGTTATTGCGCCGAGGCCATCGACCATCACGCGTACGCTGTCCATCCACGTCGTCGTGGTGTTGGCGGGGTTGAGCAGCGGCTCGAACGAGGAGTTGCCACCGGACGGTTCCAGGCACGCGGCGATGCCGATGCCGGCGAGGTGTCCCGATTGACGAAGCCTATCGCGCTCCGCGATCAGCGCGCTCCAACTGCCGACATGCGCGAGCGTCTTGTCGACGACGGTGTGGTACTCGCCGCTGTCGTAGCGCGTGCCCGATGGGATCAGATACGGGAACTGGTCGGCCTTGATGAAGTTGCGCCGCCGCACTTCCAGCGGATCGATACCGACGGCATCGGCGACCTTGTTCATCATCGTCTCGATGGCGTAGTTGGTCGGGGCCTGCCCGAACCCGCGCACGGCTTCCTGCGCCGCCTTGTTCGTCGTCACCGACAACGCATGATATTGCGCGCTTTCGATCGCATACGGCCCGATGATCGCGCCGATCGGCTTGCCGAGCTGGAACGGGGAGCGGCCCGCATAGGCACCCACGGTATCGAGCGCGCGCATTTTCATCGAGCGGATGATGCCGCGTTCGTTGAAGGCGACGGACACGTTGAAGATGCGGTCGGGGCCGTGCATGTCGCCCGAACGCATGTTTTCCAGGCGGTCCTCGATCAGCCGGATCGGGCGGCCGAGCTTGCGCGCGAGATAGGCGCACAGCACCGTATGCTTGATGCCGCGCTTGACGCCGTAGCTGCCGCCGACGTCCACGTCCTGATGCACGCGCACCTGGCTTGGTGGAATGCGCAACGCGCGCGCGATCTGTTCGGAATACTTGGGCATCTGGATCGACGCCCACACGTCCAGCCGTTCGCGCCAAGGGTCCCAACTCGTGATCACGCCGAACGTCTCGATCGGCACCGTCGCGGAGCGGCCCCACGTCACGCGGAAATCGAGCGTCTTCGGACTTTCCGCGAAGTGCTTCTCGACCTCGCCCCACACGAACAGTTTGTCGAGCAGCACGTTCGATCCGTGCTCGGCATGCACCGGCGTTGAGCTTGGCTTGAGCGCTTCCTCCGCGTCCATCACGAACGGCAGCGGCTCGTAGTCGACCTCGATTTTCTCAGCCGCGTCCTCCGCCAGCGCGCGGGTGTCGGCGACCACGGCCGCGACCCACTCGCCCATGTAGCGGGTTTGCCCGACGGCGAGCGAATAGCGCACCACCTTCGGCGTGTTGAGCCCGTTCATCATCGGATCGACGGCGGCGGCGAGTTCCGCGCCCGTGAGGACGTAGTGGACGCCTGGCGTGGCGTGCGCGGCGGTGGCGTCGATCGACAGGATTTTCGCGGCGGGGTGCTGCGAAGGAACCATCGCGACATGCAGCGTGCCGTCGAGTTTCACGTCGGCGACATACGTGCCTTTACCCGCGACGAAGCGGCGGTCCTCGCGCACGCGGCGCGGCTTGCCGATGTAGCGGAATGTGGTGGGTGTGGTCATTGCGGCACCGTCGTAATTCGCTTCGCGAATGGGTCGTGCTGAAAGCACGCGTCTTCGACACGACCGCCCATACCCGCTTGGGAGGGAGCCCCTCCCAAACCCGCCCCTCTTTTACGCGTAAAAAGGAGGGGGGTTGGGGGACACGTCCCCCAATTGGGTCTGGGCGAAAGCCCAGTCGCGTAGCGAGTTGTTCTCATCGCGCGCCACCTTCGTTGGTCCCGCGCAAACGCGTGGCGGCCAATTCGATCGATTCGACGATCTGGCCATAGCCGGTGCAGCGGCAGATGTTGCCGGAGATGGCGTCGACGATGTCCTCGCGTGTCGGCGCGGGGTTGCGCTTCAACAGCGCGTGCGCCGTCAGGATCATCGCGGGCGTGCAGTAGCCGCATTGCAAGCCGTGCATCTCACAGAAGGCGTCCTGCAACACGCTCAGCTCGCCAGGCGCGGGCGCGAGGGCTTCGATGGTGGTGATCGCGTAGCCGTCGGCTTGGCAAGCGAACATCAGGCACGAGCGCGAGGGCTCGCCGTCGATCAACACGGTGCACGCGCCGCACACGCCGTGTTCGCAGCCGGTGTGTGCGCCGGTGAGGTTGAGGTTGTCGCGCAAGGTATCGAGCAGCGTGGTGCGCGCTTCGACGTCGGTGGTGCGCAAGGCGCCGTTGATGTTGAGTTCGACCTTCATGCGCGTGCTCCCGCGTTATGAACAGCGTCGAGAATCGCGCGTTCGGCGAGGCCACGGGCGACGCGACGGCGGTAGGCGTCGCTGGCGTGGGCGTCGTGCATGATCTCGACGCTGTCGATCGCGGCGTTGACGGCATCGCGCACGCGGGTTGCGTCGGGCGTGTGACCTACGAGTGCTTCGCTGATGCTGTCGAGGCGTGTGGGGAACGGTGTGGCGCCGCCGATGCCGACGGCGCAGCGAACGCAGCGCCCTGTGTCGTCCAGCGCGATCTGGGCCCCGTTTGCGACGTAGGCGAAGTCGCTCTTGCGGGCGCTGACCTCGTGGAAGGCGACGCCGACGCGGGCTTCGCGCCAGATCGGGAAGTGCGCTTCGATCAGGCAGGCGGTGGAGGGGATCGAGGTCGTCATCGGGCCCATGAACAGGTCGCGCGCGGCGATGGTTTCCCGCGTGCGGCCTTGGCGGATCACGACGTGGCCCTGAAGTGTGACGAGCACCAGGGGGATCTCGGCGGCGGGGTCGGCGTTGGCGATCGGGCCGCCAATGGTGCCGCGCGCGCGGGTGGGCGCATGGCCGACCCAGGGCAGCGCGGCCGCGAGCAGTGGCAACCGTGCCGCGACAACGGACGAGCGTTCCGCGTCGACCTGCCGGGTGGCGGCGGCGAACACGACGGCGTCGGGTCCGTCGTACAACCCGCGCAACTCGGGAAGGCGGGCGATGTCGATCAGGCGCGAGGGACGGGCCAGCCGCATCGCCATCATCGGGATCAAGGTCTGGCCGCCCGCGACAAGCCGCGCATCGGGATCGCCGGCGATGAGTTCGCAGGCTTCGTCGAGCGTGGCGGGGCGGACGTAGTCGAAGGGGGCGGGCTTCATGCGCGCGGGCAGCTTCCTGGGAGGGCGGGAGCCTCTGAAACGAGGTTTCGTCCCTCCTAACCCAGTTGGCCGCCGCCGTCGACAGGGGGGGGACCTCAGGCAAGGCGATTGCATGAATCTGTAGGTGACACGGCGGGAGAATGCTGAATCTATGCAGGTCCTTTCGATTCGCGATGAGGACCGTCATGGCCGATGCCCAAGCCCAGGTCGAACACGCGCACGATCAAGTCATTGGATGGCTTGCGCATTTCGAGGAGGTCGATGATCCGCGCCAGAGCGGCAAGGTGGCGTATCCGCTGGAGGAGATGCTGCTGCAGTGCCTCTTGGCCGTGCTGGCCGGTGCCGATAGC
>CAMDPA010000450.1 GCA_945903565.1 Devosia equisanguinis
CTTCGTTGGGATCGCCCTGCTCGCGGATCCGTCCATCTTCGATCCAGATCGCCCGCGAGCACAGGCGCCGGACCTCGGCCATCGAATGGGCCACGAACAGCAGCGTTCCGGTCTTGCGGAAATCATCGATCCAGTCGAGGCATTTGCGCTGGAAAGCAGCATCGCCGACCGACAGCGCTTCGTCGACCACCAGGATTTCAGCCTCGACATGGGCACAGATCGAGAAGGCGAGACGCGTGCGCATACCCATGGAGTAGTGCTTAACCGGCTGGTCCATGTAGTCGCCGATGCCGGCGAACTCGGCGATCGAGGCGAACTTCCGCAGCACCTCGGCGCGCTTGAGGCCAAGCACGGCGCCGCCGATCATGACGTTCTCCCGGCCCGTGAGTTCCTGGTCGAAGGTCGAGCCGAGCGCAAGTACCGGCGCAATCCGGCCGGAGACGCGAAGCTCGCCGTGGCTGGGCAGCGTCATGCCGCAGATCACCTGCAACAGGGTGGACTTGCCGCAGCCGTTGCGGCCAAGGACGCCAATGCTCTCGCCGCGCTTGACGCTGATGTCGATGTCGCGCAGCACCCAGAACGGCTTGAAGTAATTCTTCCACCACCCGAACAGGACCTGCTTCAGCCAGTCGTTGCGATGGGCATAAAGCTGATAGGCTTTGCCGAGGTGCTTCGCCTCGACGACGATCTCAGATGACGTCGACGATGACATTTCGATACCTGTCGAAGAACCAGTAGCCGAAATAGAAGGTCACGACCGACGTGATCAGGGTCCAGCCATAAACGAGCAGGTTGGGTATCTTCCCGAGCAGAACGATATCGCGCATGACCTCGACGTAGCCGGTCAGGGCATTGGCATAGATCCAGAAGTCGAACGGCGCCGGCAGAGTGCCGTGCTGGTAGAAGATCGGCGTAGCGAACATGAACAGCGGCACGACGTTGATCATGAAATAGCCGGCGTCACGCGTGAAGGCGCCGATCGCGCACAGGAACCACGACATGCCGATCAGGAAGGCCATGAAGGGGATGAAGATCAGCGGCATCAGCAGCACGGTCCACGGCAGCGTGCCGGTGATCGCCAACTGGAAGATCAGCATGACGCCGATGGAAATCAGGGTGTAGGCGGTTGCACGCAGCGTCGAAATCACGGCCAGCATGTCGCTCGGAAAGATCGTCTGCTTGATGAAATGCGTGTACTCGTGGAGCAGCATCGGCGCGCGGAACGCCATCTCGGACCAGAAATTGAAGACGATGATGCCGCTGAAGATGAACAGCGAGTAGGTGATGATCGGCCCATCGCCCTCTGAGCCCGGCAGTTTCAGGTTCGTTGAAAAGGCGAAGGAATAGACGGTGATGGCAAGAAGCGGCGCAACCACCGCCCAGATCCAGCCGGCGACCGAGCCCTTGAACCGCTCGCGGATCTCGCGACGCAGGATGGCGGCGATCAGATCCTGATGCTGCACCATCTGTTCGAAGGGTCTCAAGACGAAGCGGGAGACGCGCTGCAGCGGGCCGAGGTTATCGACCACGATCTGCTTGCCGTTGACGACCTTCACCGACGGCATGAGCCGCGTCTCTCCTTCTCGATTCCAGTGGTGAGCCCGGTGGGGTACGATCCCACGACCCTCTGATTAAAAGTCAGATGCTCTACCGCTGAGCTACGGGCTCGCTCCGGCGTTGCGCTGCAGGCCGAAACCCCGCGCGGCGCCCGTATAAGATGCGGCAGCCTCACGGTCAACGCAGTCTCTGGGGGCAGTGTCGGGCCTTGCCTCAGGGCCTGGCGCCGGATCCGGGTCAACCCTTGGCGAACTTCGCCTTCAGACGCTGGAATACCCGCTTGGACACGAACTGCGACGTATCTCCGCCGAGGCGTGCAATATCTTTGACCAGGGATGAGGCAATGAACTGGTGCCGGTCTGAGGCCATCAGGAAGATGGTCTCGATGTCGGGATCCATGCGGGCGTTCATGTTGGCCATCTGGATCTCGTACTCGAAATCCGAGACAGCCCGCAGTCCGCGGATGATCAGCGATGCGCCGACCTCGCGCGTGAAGTGAATGAGCAGCCCCTCGAACGGCACGACCTTGATGCGCTCGCGGTCCGCCGGCGGAAAATCGGAGATGTCCTCGCGGATGATCTCCATCCGCTCCTCGAGCGAAAACAACGGCCCCTTGCCGATGTTGATCGCACATCCAATCACCAGCCTGTCGACGAGCCGCAACGAGCGGCGCATGACTTCCATGTGCCCGCTGGTAATGGGATCGAACGTGCCCGGATAGACCCCGGTGCGTTCTGAGGCCATGTCTCCCCCTTGTGCGCCAGATGCGGCGGCGGAGTCTTAGCGACACAGGCAGCCCTTATCCACCGTTTGTTTCGGAATGGATCTCGCCGTTACCGTTGCCGTTTCCGGCATCGTCCTCGCCGATCCGGACCGCCGAGACGACGCGCTCGCCTTCGCTCACACTGACGATGCGGACGCCGCGTGTCGGGCGTCCCGCGATGCGAATTCCATCGACCGGACAGCGAATCAACGTGCCGCCGTCGGTGACCAGCATGATCTGGTCGCTATCGAGCACTGGGAAGGCCGCCACGATCTCGCCGCCCTTGGCGAGGTTCATCAGTTCCATGCCCTTGCCGCCGCGACCGGTCACCCGATACTCGTAGGCCGATGTCCGCTTGCCGAAGCCCGACGAAGCGACGGTGAGCACGAATTCTTCCTTGGCCTGGAGTTCCGCAAAGCGCTCCGGCGACAGCGTCGTCGCGGGCGCCGCTGCATCGTCAGGAGCCGCGGTGTCCTCTTCTGCACTCTCGGCGGCGTTATCCGCAGCGTTCTCGGCCTGGCGCAGCGCCCGGGACTGACGGAGGTACGCATCGCGATCCTCGGTCGGAATGCCCTTGCCGCTGTCGAACAGCGACATCGAGATCACCTCGTCGCCTTCGGCAAGCGCTATCCCGCGCACGCCCGTCGAAGCGCGGCTCTGGAACACGCGCACCGTCGCGACCGGGAAGCGCATCGACCGACCCTGGCGCGTCGCCAGCAGCACATCCTGTTCTTCGCTGCAGACGCTGACGCCGATCAGGCGATCGCCGGCGTCCTCGCCCTCGAACTTCATGGCGATCTTGCCGCTCTGGTTGACGCTGACGAAATCGCTGAGTTCGTTGCGCCGCACGCCGCCCCGCGCGGTGGCGAACATGACATGCAGCGTCGCCCAGCTCGCCTCGTCCTCCGGCATCGGCATCACGGCGCTGATGGTCTCGCCTTCGCCCAGGGGCAGCAGATTGACGAAGGCCTTGCCGCGCGCCTGCGGCGCGCCGAGCGGCAGCCGCCAGACCTTGAGCTTGTAGACGATGCCGCGGCTGGAGAAGAACAACACCGGCGTGTGGGTGTTGGCGATGAAGAGATTGGATACGAAATCGTCCTCGCGCGTGGCCATGCCCGAACGGCCCTTGCCGCCGCGGCGCTGGGCGCGATAGGCCGACACCGGCACGCGCTTGACGTAGCCGCCATGGGTGACGGTGACCGCCATGTCCTCGCGCTGGATCAGGTCCTCGATGTCCTGCTCGAATTCGTTGTCGAGGATCTCGGTGCGCCTAGGCGTTGCGAACTGCTCCTTGATCTCAAGCAGCTCCTTGCGCATCAACGCGAATAGCTTGTCGCGATCGCCCAGCAGCTCGAGATAGCCCTCGATCAGCTTGGCCACCTCGGTCAGCTCCTCGGCGATCTTGTCGCGCTCCAAGCCGGTCAGGCGCTGCAGGCGCAGCTCTAGGATGGCACGCGCCTGCGCCTCGGAGAGTCTGTAGGTGCCGTCGGCCGCCACCTCGCGACCTGGCTCGGCGATCAGCAGGATCAGCGACGCCACGTCGGACGCCGGCCATTCCTTGGCCATCAGCCGCTCGCGCGCGACCACCGGGTCGGGCGACCGCCGGATCATCGCGATCACCTCGTCGATGTTGGCGACGGCGATGGCGAGACCGACCAACACATGGGCGCGGTCGCGTGCGTGGTTGAGCTCGAATTTGGTCCGCCGCGTGATGACCTCGGCGCGGAAGCGAATGAACGCCTCGAGCAGCTCCTTGAGGTTCATCAACTTCGGGCGGCCGCCATCCAGCGCCAACGAATTGACGCCGAACGAGGTCTGCAGCGGCGTGAAGCGGTAGAGCTGGTTCAACACGACGTCGGCCATGGCGTCACGCTTCAGCTCGATCACCATGCGCACGCCGTCGCGATCGCTCTCGTCGCGGACCTCGGAGATGCCCT
>CAMDPA010000451.1 GCA_945903565.1 Devosia equisanguinis
GATTTTGGCGGTGAGGCGCGTCTTGATGCGGCGCGGTTTTCCGCCCGGGCCACGGAAGAACGCGCCGCGCCCCGCCGACCAGAAGCGCTCGCCGGTGTAGGGCTGGTCCATGATGCCGAGCACGGGCGCGCCGGCATTGGTCAGGCCGATCAGCGTGCCCCAGATCGGCAGGCCGAGCACGAACGAACGCGTGCCGTCGATCGGGTCGACCACCCAGCGCCATTGTGCATCGAGCCCTTCGTTGCCGTATTCCTCGCCTTCGAAGCCGTGGTCGGGATGGCGCGCGCGGACCAACTTGCGCACGACGCGCTCGGCGGCACGGTCCGCAGCCGTGACGGGATCGTATCCGCCGTCCTTGTCCTTGTTGTCGACGGTCATGCGGCGGCGGAAATGCGGCAGTATCGCCTTGCCGGAAGCGTCGGCCAACTCATGTGCAAACGTGAGTAGAGCCGCAGCCGGCGGAGATTGCTTCTTGGTCAAATCGTGCTCCTGGGTCGGCTCGAGCCAACACGCGTTGAGGCTACCCTGGCGGAATAGTACGAAATGCCGGGAATATCGAAGCTCAAACTACGTTGTGGCACACAGAGCACTGTTGCATTTGAGACTTGCACCACTCTTTGGAAGACACACTTGTTGCCACCCGCGAACAGCACCATATCGCGCTCATGGCATTCTCAACCGCGATGGTTGCCGCCATATCGCCCTGCTTGGGCGTTTCCTCCCTAGACTTGGGGCCGTCTTGGACGGCCCATTTTTTTTGCCTAAGTACCTGGCAATCTGCTCATTATTTCAACGGGTCGGGCAGTATGCCGCGGCCATAAACGCATGGCTGTGGCCCGTCGATCTGCGAATTTAGAACTTGAAAATGCTGCGCTGCGTCTTTAATTTGTGCATTGCGACATGGACGAGCCTCCCTCGTCTGTCGTGCCCTCCTTGGGCGTTTCCTCCCTAGACTTGGGCCGTTCGGTACGCCGGACGGCCTTTTTTCATGTCAGCATGTCAAGACATTGAAATTTCTAAATTATTCAGCGGCATCGCGACGGATGGCGGGCGGCGAGAACTCCGCGAACATGTGGCGGCACAGCGCCTTCAGATCCTTCTTCAGGCGCGGGAAGCCACTGGTCGTCTGCAGCGTCTGCTCGTCGAGGTAGAGCGCGCGATTGATCTCGATCTGTAACGCATGAACGCCGCTCTGGGGCCGGCCGTAGTGCTCGGTGATAAACCCGCCCGCGTACGGCCGGTTGAGCTGCACATGATAACCCAGCCGTGAGAGCCGCTCGCGCACCAAGCGGGTCAGGCGCTGATCGCACGACGAGCCGAAGCGATCACCGATCACGAAGTCCGGACGATTGCCCACCGATTGGCTCATTGCCGCCGAAGGCATCGAATGGCAATCAATCAGGATCGCGATGCCGAACTTGGCCAATGTCCGCTCCAGCATCGCGGCGAGATCGGCGTGAAACGGCCGGTAAAGCCGCTCGATCCGCTCCAGTGCAGCCGGCAGGGTTGGCGGCGTGTGATAGATCTCCTCCCCATCGGCCACGATGCGCGCGATGGTGCCCAGGCCCCCGGCAACACGAACCGACTGCGCGTTGGCATAGGTCGGAAGCTTGCGGCCAAACAACTCCGGATCGAGCTCGTAGGGCTCGCGGTTCACATCGAGATACGCGCGCGGGAAGCGGGCCGCGATCAGCGGCGCACCCAGCTCCGCCACACCGGCGTAAAGCTCATCGACGAAGCAATCCTCGGACTTGCGCAACGTATGGGAGTCCAGGCGCGCGGAATCGCGCAGCACGGCTGGATAGTTACGGCCCGAATGCGGCGAGCAGAATACGAACGGGGCGGCTTGCTCGGCCGGCTCCACGATCGTATGGCCGGGCGTCAGCTCGGCGAGAATGGCGGTGCGCTCGTCATGCGGCATCGGTTGTGCGTGGCCTAGATGCGGGGTGCCTTTGGGGTGGCCTGATGGTGCCCCGAACATGCCTGTCGCCATGCCCGTGGCCCTGGCACTGTGACGTGGCCCGGCAACGCTGTCCATGGCAATACTGCAACAACTCAGGTACGGGTGCACTCTACAACGTGAGCGTCACTTTGCTGCCCACTCATCGATTTCATCCGACCGGCCCGATTTTTGCTACCATCTTTGTTACGACCTTCGCAGATATCGTTACGCGAATTCACGTGGCATTTACCAAACTCACGCCAGATTGCATGGGCATTGATGCCATCTCCCAGACCTCCGCGAGAACCCATGTCCACTCATCCCTCACATCAGATCGCGCAACGCATCATCCTGGCGGAGGACGACGAGTCCATGCGCGGGTTCCTGGAGCGCGCGTTGGCCCGAGCCGGCTACCACGTTACGTCGTTCGCCAATGGCCAGGATGCCTACGAGCAACTCCGCAAGGAGCCGTTCTCGCTCCTGCTCACCGACATTGTGATGCCGCTGATGGACGGCATCGAGCTGGCCAAGCGCGCCAGCGAGCTCGATCCCGACCTCAAGATCATGTTCATCACCGGCTTTGCCGCCGTAACGCTCAACAGCGAAGCGCCGAAAGACGCCCGTGTGCTGTCCAAGCCGTTCCATCTGAAGGACCTGGTTCGCGAGGTCGACCGGTTGCTGGAAGCGTAACGCGCCGCACGACGACACGCACGAAGCCTGGCGCTGGCTAATCGCCGCCCTCGCCGTTAAACTGGCTTCGCTGTCCCGGAGCCACCGCCAACCCGCCCGTGCAAAAGCTGCAACAGACCACCGCCGCCGATCTGGTCGTCCTGCTGCAGCGCGTTGCTAGCGGGGACAAACCCGCGTTTCAGCGCCTCTACGCCGCCACCTCCGCGAAACTCTACGGCATCGTGCTGCGTATCTTGGTCAGGCGGGATCTCGCCGACGAGGCGCTGCAGGATGTCTATATTCGCGTGTGGGAGAAGGCCGGCGACTACGACCCCAGCCGCGCGTCTCCGATCACCTGGCTTGCCACGATCGCCCGAAACCGGGCGCTGGACGAGGTGCGCCGTGTGCGCCCGGTCTCGACGGAAGAGGCGCCGGAAGTGATGCAGATCGCCGCCGATGATCCCGATGCCTTCGAACAGCTTGCCTCCAGCCAGGACGCCAAGCGCCTGCGCGCCTGTCTCGATGGCCTGGAGCCCGAGCGCCGGGAAATTGTCGTGCTGGCGTATTTCAATGGTCTCAGCCGTGAGGAGCTGGCCGCGCGCTTCGGCCGGCCCGAGGGCACGATAAAGACCTGGATTCATCGCAGCTTGGCGCAACTCAAGGCGTGTCTTGGCCAATGACGGAGCGTGAGGACATCGACGCGACGGCCGGCGAGTACGTGCTCGGCACCCTCGACGCGGGCGAGCGCGCGACAATTGCCGCCCGCCGCCGTCGCGAACCCGCGCTCGACGCCGCGATCCAGGCGTGGGAGCGGCGGCTTGGCCCGCTCGCCGACGGTGTCGCCCCCGTCGCGCCGCCGCACGAGCTGTTCGCACGCATCGAGCAGCGCCTGGCCACCGCCGAGCAAGGAACGTCCGGCGCCGACGTGATCCGCCTCGAACGGCGTGTCAAAACGTGGCGCGGCGTCGCGATCGCGGCCTCCAGCCTGGCCGCGTGTCTCGTTTTGGGCATCGGCGTGCGCGAGGCGACGCGGCCGGCGCCGACGAGTTATGTCGGCGTGTTCGTGCAGGACGACGTGCTGCCGTCGTTCATGCTGTCGGTCGACTTCGGCACGCGCACGTTGACGGTCAAGCCGGTCTCCGCCAAGCCGCTGCCCGAGCGCAGCTATCAACTCTGGATCGTGCACGAGAAGCTCGGCGGTGTGCCGCAATCGCTCGGCCTGATCGAGATCGACAGCTCCGGCGTCAGCCGCCGCGAAGTGAGTTTCGACCGCGCCCTGCTCACCACCGCCACCTTCGGCGTGAGCGTCGAGCCGATCGGCGGCTCCCCCACCGGCCGCCCCACCGGCCCCGCCCTCCACGCCAAATTGATGCCGGCGGCGCTTTAGAGGGGGCGGGTGGTCGATTTCAATTCACCGGCGATGCCAGACGTAGGCTGGGTCAAGGCTCGCTCCTTCAGCGGGCCGCGACCCAGCAATCCACGTGCTGCCGGGAAATGCTGGGTCGCGCGTCATCGCGTCGTGGCGGAGCCGCGCTACGCGCGGACGCGATGCTCCGCATCGACGCTTGACCCAGACTGTATGTCCCTTCCACGAACGAGGCGACTCACCCCCGATGTGGGGTCGAGGGTTACCCGGATTGGCCGG
>CAMDPA010000452.1 GCA_945903565.1 Devosia equisanguinis
GCGCCTCGAACTCGGCGGCGGTCTTGGGAAAATCCCGCCACAGATCATCCGACTTATGCTGTGTCATGGCGCCAACTCCTGGTTGTCGCCGGTAGACCATACAATTGCGCTGAATTTGAGGGACCTGAGGCAAGGGGATAGGTATGCCGGCTGCGACCCGATCGACGATCCCTTCGCCACGCTGCCCATTCCAACCGGCGGCGCCTGCACGGCCAATAACAAGCAGTTCAGCAACGGCACCTACACCATCAGCCCCGGCGTTTACTGCGGCGGCATCGACATCAAACCGCAAGCCCACGTCACGTTCGCGCCTGGTATCTACCTCATACGCAACGGAAAATTCCAGATCCAGGCCCAGGCGACAGCGGCCGGCAACGGCGTAGTGTTCGTGTTCGAGGGCGCGAACGCGGAATTCATCGTCCGCGGCGGTGGTAATGCCAGCCTCAAGGCGCCAGCCGCCAGCGCCACCAATGTCGGCGGGCTGAATGGCATGGTTCTCGTGCAGAACAAGTCCTCGACCCAAGCGGGCCGCACCACCGTGATCCAGGGCGGCGGCGACGTGAAACTCGAGGGTGTTCTCTACATGCCAACATGGCGCGTCGACATAGGAGGAAACGGTGACGTCAACCAGGAAGCACAGCACTTCAACATGGTAGCCGACAGCTTCTACATGGAAGGCAACGGCAAGTTGCATGTGAGATCGAACGCGGCCGCCGCAGGCCTTCCCGACCTGATGCCCAAGATCAAGAACGGCCCCCTGCTCATGAATTGATCGACGCTGTTAAGGGCGGTCGTAGAAAGGGGCGGAGCCAACGGCTTCGTCCCTTCTCCTATCTGGATAATGCGGCCCCGCTCACCCGCCGCAACAGGGCCGGCAACGAAGGTCCACCGCAGGCCACCTCTGTCGTCGGCAAGGCGACAATCCGCGACCGAAGCCCGCGCGCCAAAACCGGATGATGCAGCAGCGCGGTTGCCTGATCACCGGCTGGCCCCAAGCCCTCGACAATAAGAATGTCTGGCCGCAACTTCGCAATCGCTTCGATCGGGGCACGGCCGATGCCGTCGATACCCAGTGCTGCCGCCGCATTGACGAGGCCCGCCGCCTCGAGCACCGACGACACCAACGTATCCCGCCCCGATGCGTAGCCGCGGCGCTGCAACGGTAGCGCGGTCAGCGCCACCTTGGGGCGCACCAAGGCTGCGGCTTCGCCCACCGCCGCGTCGATCTCCGCGATCAGCGCCGCGCCGCGCTGCGCCGCACCAGTCATTCCCGATACGCGGATAATCTCGGCCCTGGCCTCCGCGATGCTGCGCGGCGGCGCGAACGTCTCGACCCGTATCCCGTGCGCCTGCAGCACAGCCCGCGTGGCACGGCCCGAAAACGCGCCCGCCAGCACGAGATCGGGGCGCAGCCGCAGCACTTCCTCCGCCGTACCGCGTACGATCGGATGGGCCCGCGCCGCCGCCGCGAGATACGCCATATCCGCTCGCCGTGCGAACCGGCCAAGGCCGGCAATCCGCTCTGGCTCCGCCAGCGCCAGCAGCAGCTGGTCCGTACACAAGTTGATGGACACGATCCGGCGGGGCGGATCGGCCGCCATCGCAGTTGCCCCCAACGCCAGCCAAGCCGCAGCCCAACCGGCCACGGCAACGCGGCACGTCCGCGCCAGGCCGGCGCGACGCTGCTTCACCCAGTGGCGTCGTGGGCTCTTGCGGATCATGGCCCATGCTGACAACCATCCCCGCTCCCAATGTCAACCCGTTTTGGACCTCAACCGTGAACCGCCCGCGCGATGCACGACTGATTACCGCGCTGACCTTGGCCTGCCTCGTGCTCGCCGTGCTGTCGCTGGCGCTTGGGCCGGTCAGCCTGTCGCCGCGTGCTGTCCTTGCGGGACTGCTTGGTTCCGGCGATCCCATCGACGTGCTGATCGTGCGTGAACTGCGCCTGCCGCGCACGCTGCTCGCCATCATGATCGGCGCGACGCTGGCGCTGACCGGCGCGGCCCTGCAGGGCCTGATGCGCAATCCGCTTGCGGCCCCCGACGTACTCGGCGCGCCCGGCGCCGCAGCCTTCGGCGCGGTGCTGGCGATCTCGACGGGCCTAGCGGACGCACTCTCGTTTACGCTGCCGCTTGCCGCCGTCGGCATGGCGCTCGTCTCGGTGGCGACGCTGCTTGTGATCGCCGGCCCGCAGGCGGGCCTTGCCACGCTGCTGCTCGCCGGCCTCGCTCTGTCGAGCCTCGCCGGCGCCTTGATCTCGCTGACGCTCAATCTCGCGCCGTCGCTCTATGCCGCGCTGGAGATCACGTTCTGGCTGCTCGGCTCGCTGGAAGATCGCAGCTTCCGCCATGTCGCCATCGCCGCGCCGTTCATGGCGCTCGCGGCCGTACTCCTGCTTGGCAGCCGCTCGTCATTGTCGGCGCTCACGCTGGGCGAGGATGTCGCCCAATCGAGCGGCATCGATCTGGCGCGCTTGCACTGGACCACCATGATCGGCGTCGCCGCCGGCACCGGCGCGTGCGTCGCCGTTGCGGGCGTGATCGGTTTCGTCGGCCTCGTCGTGCCGCATCTCATCCGCCCGCTCGTCGGACACGACCCCGCGCGCGTGCATATTCCCGCGATGCTGGCCGGTGCTAACTTGCTGCTCGCCGCGGACTGCGTGGTGCGACTCGTTCCCGCCAACAGTGAGATCCACATCGGCGTGCTGACGGCGCTGATCGGTGTGCCGTTCTTTCTGTGGCTGGTGCTCGACCGGCGTCAGCGCGCCACGCTCGCCCAGCCGGCCGGGGCACCGGAATGAGCGATGAACCTGGAATCGGCAGTTGAAACGGTCAGTTGCAAGACGAGGGACGCTGTCCCTCGACCCTGCCAAAGGGCTCGCCCTTTGGAAACCCTCCCTTTAAGGAGCAGGTCCCGGGTCGCGACCCTGGTCAGGGAGCACGAGGGGATGAAATCCCTCGTATCACCCGGAGGGTGATCTGAGCTTGGTGCTGAGCTTTCAGAATTTGCGCGACTTTCTGTTTGTGAGACACTTCCAACTGCCGGATTCAGGATGATCGAAGCCGACAACATCACCGTGCAGCTCGGCGAGCGGCGCGCGCTCGATGGCGTGAGCCTCGCGTGCGCGACGGGTGAATTCATCTGCGTTCTCGGCGCCAACGGCGCGGGCAAGACGACGCTGCTGAAAGCGATCGCCGGCCTCGTTCCATACGAGGGCCGCGTCACGTTGCAAGGCCGCGACACCCAGGCCATGAAACCGAGCGAGCGCGGACGCCTCGTCGCCTATCTCCCGCAAGGCCATCACGCGCACTGGCCGATCACCGCACGCGAGGCGGTTGCGATCGGCCGCGTACCGCACGGGGCTGCGCCTGGACGACCAAACCCGCACGACGAGCAAGCGATTTCCAGAGCGCTCGAAGCAACCGACGCCACCGCGCTCGCCAGCCGGCCGATCACCGCGCTGTCGGGGGGCGAACGGGCCCGCGTGATGCTGGCGCGCGCGCTGGCGGTGGAGGCGCCCATTCTCCTCGCCGATGAGCCGATCTCCGCGCTCGATCCAGCCCACCAGCTGGCCGTCATGGCATTGCTAGCGCAAACCGCCGCGCACGGCGTCACCGTGCTCGCCGCGCTGCACGATCTGACGCTCGCCGCCCGCTTCGCAACCCGGGTCGTCGTGCTGGTCGCGGGCCGGATCGCCGCCGACGGACCACCCCGCACTGTGCTCACCCCGCAGCTGCTGGCAACCGCTTTCGGCGTCACAGCCCTGCACCTGGAACACGACGGCGCACCGCTCTTAGTGTCCTGGACCCAAATTGCGGGATAAGCAGCGTCTCCCAGCTTGACCAACGGACGCGGCAGCCTGAGATTGTCCGCTGCCGGAGGATGTAGACACAGGCAGCAGACGTGGCTGGCGGCGGGACGTGGCCCGCTGCCGACCCCTCGGTGCCGGCGCCACGCGCGCCCCCTCACCCTGGAAGGGGGAGGATAGAACGTCACGGGGTTAGTCCGCCCATCGACGACGCAGCGGCAAGCGCAGTGGGCGGACTAAACCCGATGACGTTCTTGGAGGGGGTGATCTGCGGCTGGCGCCGAGCTACGCTACCCCCATGGCCAACGAGCGTGCACGAAAACTCCGCAAAGAAATGACCGACAGCGAGCGCCTGCTATGGTCGGAGTTGCGTGGACGCCGGCTCGGCGAGCATCGTTTCCGCCGGCAGCATCCAATCGGCCCCTACATTCTCGACTTCGTCT
>CAMDPA010000453.1 GCA_945903565.1 Devosia equisanguinis
AAGCGTCTGCCCTTCTTGGTCCGATGATCCGGGATAGCTTCGAGGGCTTGGAACAAGGTCAGCGCGTTCATCGGTGGTCTCCGTCGGGCGGAGACCGTTAGAACTCTGTTCGCGCCGCCATCATACGCGGTGAATTGAATCACCCTGGCGCGGAACCTGGCTAGAGCGCTTTCTACTCGATTTGGGTCAGAGGAAAGCGCTCTCTTTGCATTAGAGTCTGATTCACGACTTCGGTTTCACCGCTGCGCGGTTCCACCTCAGTCGATCAGACTCTAGCCCCTTGTTTGTCGCATTTTCTGCGGTTAACCGGTGTCCACTTAACCGGAAAATGCTCTAGCGGTCGCGAATTAGGTGTCGCCGTCAATTCACCCTTTCGCCCGCTCCAACATCGTCGTTTCGATGGCGTCGATGATGGCGTGATAGCCGGTGCAGCGGCAATAGTTGCCGGACATGAAGGTGCGGATTTCCTCGCGCGTTGAGGGCTCGCCTTCGGCCAACAATTCCGCCGCCGTCATCAGCATCCCCGGCGTGCAGTAGCCGCACTGCAGCGCGTTGCGTTCGATGAAGCGGGCCTGCAGATCCTTGATCTCGCCGCTGTCCGAAAGGCCTTCGATGGTGACGACCTTGGCGCCGTCGGCCTGCACCGCAAGCATCAGGCAACCGCGCACCACGACGCCGTCGACACGGATCGAGCAGGCACCGCACACGCCGTGCTCGCAGCCGATGTGCGAGCCGGTCAGGGAAAGCTCCTCGCGCAGGAAGTCGACGAGATGCTGGCGTACCGGCGCCCGCCGCGTGATGCGCTCGCCGTTGACGGTGAGCGTGATTTCCATGGTCTCTTCGTGGTTCATGCGGCCGTCGCCTCGCCTGAGATTTGGTCGAGCGCGCGCTTGGTCAGAACGCGCTGCCATTGCAGCTTGGTCGCGGGCTCTCCCATCAGGTTGTCCATCGGGTCGAGATCGTGAGCGAGTGCTGCGGCGACCGCGTCGCGCGTGGCGCCGTTCCATAGCTTGCCTTCGGTGGCGGCCATCGCGGTCTTGGCGAGCGTGGGCTTCACCTCGCTGCCGAAGTAGACGAGCCGCACGTGCGTGAGCTTTCCGCTTTCCACTTTCGCACGCGCCGCGACACCGGCCATCGCGAAGTCGCCGTGGCGCCGCGCCAGCTCGTGGAACGCGGCGCGCATATCGGCGGGTTCGGGTGCGATGACGGCTTCGAGCAGCAATTCGTCGGGCTGGCGCGCGGTGTCATAAAGCCCGTGGAAGTAGTCCTCCGCCGCGACTTCGCGGATGCCCCGCACGCTTTGCAGGACGATCGTGCCGCCGAGCGCGAGCAGACACGCGGGCATTTCGGCGGCCGGATCGGCCAGCGCCACACTGCCCCCGAACGTGCCGCGATTGCGGACGGCGACGTGACCAACGTGCGGGATCGCCATCGATATCAGCGGCGCATACTTCGCAACCATGTGCGATAGCATCACGTCGGCGTGCCGCGTCAGTGCGCCGATCCTGACGTTCTTGCCGTCGAACTTCGCGCCAGCGAGATGCTCGAGCCTGTTGATGTCGATCAGCAGCTTCGGCCGCGACAGCCGCATGTTGAGCGCCGGCATCAGGCTCTGACCGCCGGCGAGGATGCGTGCGTCGTCGCCGTGCTCGGCCAGCAGCTTGACGGCGTGCTCGACACTTTGCGCGCGGACATAGCTGAACTTCGGCGCTTTCACGCTCGCTCCTGGGAATTGATGCGAAGGAGTAGGTGCCTTAGGGGATGCTGGCATTCTCGCCGCGCCAATACAAGCATTCACCTATCGTTGTTAGGAGCGACGCGGACCGATTGGGCACGGACCGATTGGGCACTTGCCATTGGGGCATCACGAGCGAATACTGGCACTATGAGCCATATCCATACAGCAGACGTTGCCCTGACCGACGTGGTGGAGCGCTTGCGCGAGAAGCGGGGCGAACTAGAGGCCCATGGCGTTCTCAGTCTGAGGATTTTCGGGTCGCGGGCCCGTGGCGACAATCGGCCCGACAGCGATCTCGACGTCTTGATCGAGTACGATCACGCGCGGAAGTTCTCGCTTTTGGATCTTGTCCAGGTCGAGCACCTGATGGAGGGAATACTCGATCTCGACGTGCAGATCACGACGTTGACAACAGTGCCTCCTAGCACGCGTGCCCGAATCGAGGCCGGTGCTGTACAGGTGTTTTGATGCCGCGAACCGTTGACGAGTTCCTGCAGGATATCCTGATCAATAATGCTGCGATCGGCAATCGCCTTCGCCACGGTTATTTTGCCATCGACTCCTCGATCGTCTGGCAGACAATTACGATTGACCTGCCGGTTTTGCGGCAAACTGTCCTGAACATCCAAACCAAACTTGCCGGTGGCAAGTAACGCCGTCGCGGGAGAATGATGACATGCCTACCAAGGATCTGAGAGACTGGATCGCGGAGTTGGAGCGGGCCGGCGAGGTGACGGGCGTCAAGGGCGCCAACACCACCGAGGAAATCGGGGGGATCGTCGACATCTACATGCGCAAGATGGGCCAGCCCGCGGTGCTGTTCGACGAGATCCCCGGCTACCCCAAGGGCCATCGCGTGCTCGCCAACATCCTCACCTCGATTCCGCGTTGCGCTATCGCGCTCGGGCAGCCGGCGAACACCACCGACCGCGAGTTGATCCAGTGGTGGCGGAAGTACATGGGCGACAAGCCCAGCATTCCGCCGCGGCAGGTCAATGGCGGGCCGCTGCTCGAGAACGTCTACGAGGGCGAGAAGGTCGACATCACCAAGATCCCGACGCCGAAATGGCACGAGGGCGACGGCGGACCGTTCATCGGTACCGCTTGCCTCGTCATCATGAAGGACCCCGACTCCGATTGGGTCAACGCGGGCTGCTATCGCATCCAGGTGCACGGCAAGGACGTCGCGGGCCTGATGATGTCGCCGGGCAAGCACGGCCGTCTCATCATGACCAAGTATCACGAGCGTGGTCTGCCATGCCCGGTGGCGGTGGTCACCGGCATGCACCCGGCGCTGTTCATGCTGGCGGGTCTCGAAGTGCCCTACGGCAAGAGCGAGTACGACATGGCCGGCGGTATTCTCGGCGAGGGCGTCGAAGTCATCAACATGCCCAAGACCGGGCTGCCCGTTCCAGCCAACGCCGAGATCGCGTTCGAGGGCTTCATCGCGCCCGGTGACACGATCATGGAGGGCCCGCTCGGCGAGTGGACCGGCTACTATTCCGGCGAGGCGCGTCCCGAGCCCGCAATCCGCATCGCGACGTTCATGCATCGCAACAACCCGATCCTGGTCGGCGCGATCCCCGGCGTGCCGCCCAACGACAACACGTTCTACTTCGGCACGTATCGTTGTGGCGCGGTGTGGAACCAGCTCGAGGCGGCGGGCATTCCCGGTGTGCAGGGCGTGTGGGCGCACGAGGCCGGCGGCTCCAGGTTCTGGCTGACAGTGTCGATCAAGCAGATGTACGGCGGACACTCCAAACAGGCCGGCATGGTGGCGGCGAGCTGCCACGCCGGCGCGTTCAACAATCGTTGGGTGGTCGTGGTGGACGACGACATCGATCCCTCCAACATCAACGACGTCATCTGGGCGATGTGTACGCGGGTCGATGCGCGCGAGGACCTGGAGATCATCAAGGGTGGGTGGAGCTCGGCGCTCGATCCGATGTGCTACGACTACGACGGCGACCGCCGCAACACCCGCACCATCGTCGACGCCTGCATCCCCTGGAGCCGCATCAAGACGTTCCCCAAGGTCGCCCGCAACTCCAAGGAACTCGAAAGCAAGGTGCGCGAGAAGTTCGCGAAGTTCATGCCTAGGAGTGGCTGAACCCAGGTGCACTTCGCCGTTCCTCGTCGATGATGGCTACGACGGCAATTCGCAACGGCGCAAGGTCGTGCGTGACGACATCCCAGATCAATTCTGGATCGATCGCGTCGTAGCCATGTCGCAGACGATTTCCAAGCCCACGAATCTGGGCCCATTTGGTCTCGGGATGATCTGCCTTGCGCACATCCGGGATGTGTTTGGCAGCCTCGCAAATCCTTTCGAGAAAGCGTTCAGTGGCGGCAGCTAGAGCATTTTCCACCTGATCTGGGTCGCTACCCGTATCCGGCGTGGCGAAAGTAGTTCGCGCACTCGTCGGGTGCAAACGTCTTGATGAGGCGGCCGATCAGCTTCATCAGCGCCTTCACGGTGCGGGCCGCGCCCTTGCGCAGC